>JANNXS010000357.1:0-1977 GCA_031409695.1 Hyphomicrobiaceae bacterium | reverse complement strand
CGACAATCCTGGGTCTGAAGAAAGCCGCCTGCGCCTGCAGACATCACTGCGGTTGCGCTGGTTTGCTGTCGGCGGACAACTCGGGGCAATCGCCTTTGTTTCGCTCGTGCTGCAATGCCCGATGCCGATCGGCCCGACGCTTGCGTTGGTCGCCGCGTCCGCATGGCTGAACATCTATCTGCGCCTGAAGTATGCCGTGAGGTATCGACTGTCAATTCGCCTTGGCACGGCGCTGCTGGCCTACGACGCGCTGCAACTTGGTGGACTGTTGTATCTCACCGGCGGCATCGAAAACCCCTTTATGCCGTTGATCATTGCGCCGGTCACGGTCGCGGCAGCAACCCTGCCACCGCGCAACACGGTGATGCTCGGAATCTTCACGGCGATCATCGCACTGTTGCTGGTCTTTTTCAGCCAACCGCTGCCATGGCCAACGGGTGAACCCTTTAAGTTGCCGCAACTCTACAAACTCGGCGTCCTCTCGGCAGTCTTTGCCGGCATGGCTTTCCAGGCCCTATATGCGTGGCGGCTGACAAAAGAATCGCGACTGATGTCAGCGGCGTTGGCGGCGACCGAGCAGATCCTGGCCCGCGAACAGAAACTGCATGCCCTTGACGGCCTCGCCGCCGCCGCAGCGCACGAACTCGGCACGCCCCTTGCGACCATCACGCTGGTCGCCAAGGAATTGGCGCGGGATTTAGAGACCAATGGACCGGCCAATAGCGCGATGGCCGAGGATTTAGCTTTGCTGCAATCGCAAGCCATCCGCTGCCGCGAAATCCTGCAAAAGCTGACCCGCTCGCCCGGCGAGAGTGATCCGCTGCACTCGATGCTGACCGTCACACAGTTGATCGAAGAAGCCGTCGGGCCATACACGACCTATCGGTCAAAGGTGTTGCTCGATATCGGCCCATCGGAGCTGGCAACCGGCGATGGCCGTGTCGAGCCGGTCGGCGAACGCAGGCCGGGCGTCATCTACGGCGTCGGCAACCTGCTCGAGAATGCTGTTGATTTCGCTCAGAGTGAGGTGCGTGTTACGGCGCGTTGGTCGGCCGACACGGTGACAGTGAAGATCCTCGACAATGGCCCCGGTTTTCCGCCAGACTTGATCGACACTATTGGCGACCCCTATGTCACCACGCGCCCGTCACGCACACGCGCCTCTAAGGCCGACGGAGAAGCCTCGGGCCTTGGCCTCGGATTCTTCATTGCGAAAACGCTGCTGGAGCGGTCGGGCGCAACGCTCACTCTAGAAAACCGGGCACAACCGGAAACCGGCGCCATTGTTACCATTGCCTGGCCCCGCGCTGCCTATGAGCCGCAAGGGCTTGTGCCCTCTGGTAGCTGGCCGAAGGCCAAAGCGGCTAGATGAGCGTGGTTGGTCTCAGCTAAAGTGTGGGCGGGCTCACTGTCATGACCAGCAGACCTCCAAGCGTTGACGCCTCTGCCGCATCACGGCAACGATGCAACTCGGCCACTTTCGAAGAATGGGCCACTGTCGAGGAACATGCCAATGCTGCCGCTCGCTGGATACTCCGACCGCCTGTCTTTGCGCCCCGGTGAAACGATCAAGTTCCACGTCTCCAATGCCACCGGGGCCAAAGTGTCGGCCGAGATTGTGCGCGTGCGCTCTGCCGATGCCAATCCAAAAGGCCCAGGCATCAAAACGGCGCCCGTTGTGTCATTGCCAGCAAAAGACGTTGCTACCCATCCCGTACCTCTTGGCTCCTATGCCCGCGCTGATCTCGGTCAGCATCTGACCGCGCTTAAAAGTTTCACCATCGTGGCGACGGTCTGGCCAACGCGCATTGGCAAAGCCGATCAGCCCGTCCTGTCATGGCTTGATCCCGACATGGGCACTGGCGTAATGCTGGCCATCAATGTTGACGGCCTGCTGGAGGCAACAGTTGGAGGTGGGCCGCACAACTTGAGTTTTGTCATAAGTCAGGCAAAAGTCATTGAGCGGCAGTGGCTGCG
>JANNXS010000356.1:0-21311 GCA_031409695.1 Hyphomicrobiaceae bacterium | reverse complement strand
TGTTTTCACGCCGACGGAGGGTGCGGCGGTCGGTGCCATCGCCATGCTTGTTATCGGGGTCGCGAAGCGTTCGCTCGGACCGGTCGACATCATCGCCGCCATCAAGCAGACCGCCGAGACATCAGGCATGATTTTTATTATTTTGCTCGGCGCAGAAGTGTTCGGCGCGTTCCTGGCCCTCTCGCGTTTGCCAACGACGGCTGCCGAATGGATTGGCGGCTCCGGCTTTTCGCCCTACGTGGTGCTGCTCGCCATGCTGTCGTTTTACATTCTGCTTGGCGCTGTCATGGACGAACTCGCCATGATCCTGCTGACGTTGCCTGTGTTCTTCCCAATCATACAAGCCCTGGATTTCGGTATGACACCGGATGAGGTTGCGATTTGGTTTGGCATCCTGGTGCTGATCGTGGTCGGCATCGGATTAACCGCGCCGCCGATCGGCATGAACGTGTTTGTGATCTCGTCCGTGGCCAAGACCGTGCCGATCAAGTCCACCTATCGTGGCGTGCTGCCGTTCCTGGTCGCGGACGTCATTCGCTTGGCGCTGTGCGTTGCGGTACCGTCACTGTCGCTATGGCTTGTGCGCGCATTGAACTAAATCTCGCAGCGCACGTGCGTCGTGCACGCGTCTAAGTCGACTAGAACGCATTCCGATCTCTTAGAATCGGAATGCGTTCTAGAAGTCCATATTTTGAAGCATTTTCTACGACGGATCGGTGTCCACTCCGTCGAAAAATGCTCTAAGCCGGTCGGTAGCCACTTGCGCCCCAGTGTTGGGTGTGACCGCGCGCGGCGCTCCGTCCAACGATTCCGTAATGACGGGCGAGGCGATCAAGGGCGAGGCCGAGCACAAGTTTGGCCGACCGCCTCGGCCAGCCGCGTTTGCTTTCGAAGGTTTCGATACCGGTCTCCAGGCAGCACAGGTCGATGAGTACGTCGGCGAATTCAGGCCCAGCGTCCGAAAGCGCGCGCCGCACGCGTTCTTGTGCCGCCGAAATGCGCTCCGACACATCGACACCCCGACCGGACGGGTTGCCGGATGTTCCAGAGATAGCGCCGAGAGCCACGCGATCCCAGTTGGACGTGACGCGTGGCGTCATTTGTCCGGTTTGAAAGTCCCCGGCCAAGCGTTCGGCAGCCTCCATCTGGTGGCTGGGCGTGGTCGATGGCCGACGGGGCGGCTTTGGGGCTGGCGGCCGTATCACGGGTGCAACACGGGGCGATACAACGGCCAGCGCGGACGGCGGTTGTGGCGCAAGTCCGCTGTGCAGCGCCAAAGCCCCAGCTTCCGTTAAACGGTAATGTGCCCCATCACGAACAATCCATCCCTGCCGGTTGGCTGCCTCGACGACGGCTTGTGAAAAACTGCGCTCGTCTTCGCCAACGCGGCGGCGTGGCGCGCCGGGGAGCATGAGGATGAAGCCGCCGTCCTTGGCATCAAGATAAGCCCCCTTGCGTGCGAGGCCGTTCATCATCCGGATCATCAGTTGGGGCGTCGGGGGAGCAGTTGCAGGGGGCGCCATGGGGGGCTCCATCATGATGCGACCTCTGTCGTCAGCACGAACGCATGTTCGGCCATCAACGCGTCGAGCCGATCGCGAAAGGCCAGCATGATCGTATCCATCGCCGCGTCGAAGGGTGGATCGACGTCGCGACGCTCTTCGAGCCGGGCGATGCCATAGGCCACGCCTCGTCTGTTCCGCTCAAATTGGACCGCGGTTTCAGTGAGTGTCAGGCGGCCTTCGATGGTGGCCAGGTACATCGCCACGTGTCGGGCAAACGTGATCGAGAGGCCGCCACGAGATGGGTGCAATATCCGCGTGAGTTCAACGCCAAAACTCTCGACGGCAATGGACGCAATGGCAAGTTTGACCAGCGCGCCATAGGTATATCTTTCGCGTTTTAAATCTGCCCGCTTTGAGTGTCCTGTGCGGTTCAAATGCTGTGAGATGACGGCCAAGGTCCAGTCCTCGCGCGCTAACCAGACCTGCGTTGGTTGCCCAGCGCAGGTCTGCTTAGAGTCCTCTGTTGATGCTGAGTTTTTACGGGAAACCGCGAGGGCACTTTTCCGGAACTCTGCATAGGTCAGCGGACGGATTGATGAGATGGACAGTCAGCGCGAGGAACTATAACTACAATACCGGAGATTGCATAAAAACTGTCCGATAAGGTGAACTTGGCAATCGCAGCGTGGTCCCAGCGACGCAGGTCTGAACGCGCCGTCGATCCGGCACGTGCCAGTGCGTAAACCCTAACGCGGCTTCTCCACCAATGTGCCAGCCGCAATAAGATCAAACCCGCAACCCACTGCAATACAGCCGAAATTCAGCCATTCGAGCGCCAGAGCCAACTCTGAGTTACCATAGGGCCGCGACTTGGCGCTGTTGGCGATCACGGCAACGGTCGGCCATGCTCAAAACCGTGCCCCCGCCCCGCAGCCCCATTAGGGGCCCTTTACGTAAATCGCGCGCCTACGACCGCGTGCGTGATCTCCCAGCCCTACTCCCGGTTTGGCCAACAGAGGTCGACGACACCTCGGCACCGGGTCGGCTCGCCTTGCTCGCAAAGCTGCGGCGCGCCTTGCGCCAAGAACGCAAGCTCGGCGCTGGCGGCCACTGGACCTATGACCTCGCCCGGCATGCGGCCCTGCGCTCTGCCTATCGTGCCGAAGTTGCGGCAGCTCTCGAACAGGCGCCGCTGAAAAGCGACACCAGCAATTGATAGCCCACGACCGTTCGCTTCGCTATAGGTCGGCCTCCGAACAGCCACCCAGCGAAAGCCCCGCATCCGGCGGGTGAGACCTCATGTCGAAACAAGACAAGATCAGACGCCCCGAAGCTCGCTTGCCAAAGGGTTTCGAGGATAAAAGCGGCGACGAGCTGCGTGACGTCACACGCATGTTGGCGATCATTCGCGAGGTGTACGAGCGCTACGGCTACGAGCCGCTGGAGACGCCCGCGTTCGAATACACGGATGCGCTCGGCAAATCGTTGCCGGATCAAGATCGCCCGAACGCGGGTGTGTTTTCGATTCAAGACGAGGACGAGCAGTGGATGAGCCTGCGGTATGACATGACGGCGCCGCTCGCCCGCTACGTGGCTGAAAACAAGCAAACGATCCCGACGCCTTACCGCCGCTATACGATGGGTCCCGTCTGGCGCAACGAGAAACCAGGGCCCGGCCGGTTCCGCCAGTTCATGCAATGCGACGCCGATACGGTCGGCACGGAGAATGTCGCGGCGGATGCCGAGGCGTGCATGTTGATGGCCGATGTGATCGAGGCGCTGGGGCTGCCGTCGGATCAGTTCCGGATCAAGCTCAACAATCGCAAAGTGCTCGATGGGTTGCTTGAGACGGCCGGTATCGATCCCGTGGGCGACGCCGACGCCCAACGCCGCCTAGGTGTGCTTCGGTCGATGGATAAGTTCGACAAGTTTGGTCTCGACGGCGTCAAGTATCTGCTCGGCAAAGGCCGCAAGGACGAGAGTGGCGCCTTCACGCCGGGTGTCGGCCTCGATACCCCCGCGACAGACAAGATCCTGGTATACCTTGCAGCGTCGCAAGGGGCGGGTGATATGATCGCGGCGGTCTCACCGCTGGTTGCCTCAAGTGCGCGCGCCTCTGAAGGCCTCAAGGAACTCGCCGACATGGAAGCCCTGATTCGGGCAGCTGGCTATCCCTCGGCGCGGATCGGCTTCGACCCCGCAGTCGTGCGCGGATTGGACTACTACACCGGCCCCGTATTCGAGGCGGAGCTGACGTTCGACGTCAAAAACGAAGCGGGCGAAACCGTGCGCTTTGGCTCCGTCGGCGGTGGCGGGCGCTATGACGATCTCGTTGCGCGTTTCACCGGCCAAAAAGTGCCGGCAACGGGTTTCTCGCTCGGCCTGTCGCGCCTGCAGACGGCGCTCGCGAGCATCCAGAAAGGCCGCCGCGAAACACTTGGTCCCGTCGTGGTGCTAGTCATGGATAAGGCTGAACTGCCGCGTTACCAAGCCATGGCCGCGACTTTGCGCAAGGCCGGCATCCGCTCAGAAATGTACCTCGGTACGGCCGGTATGAAAGCGCAGATGAAGTATGCCGACAAGCGCGGCGCGCCGTGTGTGATCATTCAAGGTTCAGACGAACGCGACAAGGGCGAGATCCAGATCAAGGACCTTATCGAGGGCGCACAAGCGGCGCTGGCGATCAAGGACAACAAGGAGTGGAAGGCGCAGCGTCCAGCGCAGGTGTCTGTCGCCGAAGGTCGGTTGGTCGAGGCCGTGCGCGAGATCCTGGCGCGCCACACATGAGCTAGGCCTGAGGTCCGATGTCGCGCCGCAGGTAAGTCCACACAAAGGTCATTGCGTGACGGCCACGCAATCGGCGCCAGTGGCTTTGATGCGTGAGCAGAACGCCTGAGCTTCAGCCGGTGTCTTGTAGGGTCCGACGCGGACTTGGAAGAATGCTCCCATGCCGCCGAACTGGGCTTTTGAGACTTCGGGTGCACGGCCACCCAGCTGGCTGCTGAACTCGCCTTGGAGACGGCCCGCAAGTTTGCTGGCGTCTGCCTCGGAACTTTGGATCATGCGGGCGTGTGCGGTACCGGTGGCGACAGCCTTTGCCGGTGTCACGGCCGCCGCGACGGGCTGTGGGGCGACCACCGCTGCAGACGCAACGCGGGCCGACTTGGCCGCCGCGACTGGCGCCGTGGTTGTTGCGGATGACCAAGCCGATGTTGACGGCTGCTGCGGCGGCGCAGGTGCAGCTGCGGGCGCAACGGACGCCGATTGGTTCGAGGATGCCGACCCAAACCAGTTGCCGAACAGATTACCTAACGGCGATGATGCCGACTTTGCCGGACTTGCCGGTTCTGGCGCAAGAGAAGCGGTGGTCACTGCGGCGGCTGCATTGGGCGCCGATGAGGCGCCGACGGCCGCAGGCGTCGTCGCCGTCCGCTTCGCTGAAGCTTTACCATCCCCTGGGTCGGATTGATCTGGCAGGCCTGCCTCGCGATAGGCCGCAGCGCGTTGTTGGATGGCGTCGGCCCGCTCAGTCTCAGACAGGCCGCTCTTGAGCCATAGCGCACTGGTCAGATCGGAGACGGCTTGCGCGGGTTTACCGGCCAAACGATAGGCAGCGCCCCGCTGGTGCAGGGCACGCGCCATCAGCTGTGGAGGCACATTGCCGCCCGAAATCACCGAACTGAAGGACTGCACGGCCGGCTCAGCCTTGCCAGCCTGCAACAGTTTAACGCCGCCATCAAATGTACGTTGTGCCTGGGCGGGATCACGCTTGACGGGTGTCGCCTGGGCTTTTTGCTCGCCGTCTTCGTCGGGGGCTGCCTCCTTGGGTTTTGCTAGCGCTTTGGGTTTGCTGGCTTTGACCTTTGGCGGCAAGGCCGCGTCCTGTGCAAACGACGCGGGTGCGCCGAGCAACGCCATACCGACAACCAACGTCATGCCGAGACGGGCTACAAAGGCCGGGGTTGATAGCGCCTGAGCCAATAAGGATCTGGCCACTAAGGATCTGGCCACCAAGGATGTGGCAGCCTCTACTTCGGGGGTGCCGACACTGGACAGCCCAGGCAGAGCTCTGGCAATCTGGAGAGCGGGCAGATCGACGTTCATTTGCCGTCCCTAAATCCGAATCGGTACGCGCGGCCACAACTTCCGACACCTAAACATACGTCAAGAACTAAGATCTAGGCAATTGCGCGGCAAGGAATTTCTGGGGAAAGACAGGACTTGCGCTTGCATCTCATCGTCGTTTGGTAGGTTTATCAAAATTTGGCGATCTGCGCGGCGCTCACGTGACTTTAACTGGAGCCTATTGAGCGATGTTTGTCACCCTCGACGGTCAGCGAATTTTTTTCGACGTCGTTGGCGAAAAACTGCGCATCGACGGCCCCCGACTTGCGGAAAAACCGACTCTGATCGTGATGCACGGCGGGCCAGGCTTCGATCATGCCCGCATGCGACCGGATTTTGACCATTTCGCAGACGTCGCGCAGGTGCTCTATATCGACCATCGAGGCAATGGCCGCAGCCATCCGAGCGATCAGCGCACGTGGACGCTCGACCAATGGGGCGACGACGTGAAGACTTTCTGCGACGTGCTCGGCATCCGCAAACCGATCGTGTTCGGGCAAAGCTTCGGCGGCATGGTTGCGCAATCATACCTAACCCGACATCCCGGACACGCGGCCGGCGTGGTCATCTCGTCCAGCGCCGCGCGCATGGACTTTGCCGCCACTTACGCTTTCTTCGAAAGCCGTGGAGGGGCGCAAGCGCGGTCGATCGCCGAGCGGTTTTGGTCGCGTCTCGATGACCAGGATTTCGCGGATTACATGCGTGTGTGCATGCCACTCTACGCAACCGGCCCGCCCGCCGATCCAGATCAAATACACCGGTCAATTACCAACCTTCAGATGATGCGCCACTTTTCTGGCACAGGCGGCGAGATCCACCGCATGGATTTTCGCGCCGTTCTGGCAAAGGTCGCTTGCCCGGTGCTGGTAATCGGTGGCAGCGAGGATCCGATCACGCCACCACATCTGTCGACAGAGATTGCGGCACTTCTGCCGGAGGGCCTGGCGGAGCTCGCGCTGTTTGACGGCTGTGGGCATGGCCCATTTCGAGATGCGCCGGAGCGGGTCTGGCCCTTGGTCCGGCGCTGGATGGCGACGCTCAATCGTGCTGAGGCTGTTGCTGACGCAAATGGACACAATCCGGCGGTGGCTGCGGCCGCCGCAAACGGGCCATCGTGATGCCGCAGCAGTGCGCTACCGTCAGCAAATGAAGTACGGCACATCAAAGGTGACAATCGCGCGCATCGGGCTCGGCGCAGCCATTGGCGCCGGATACGCGGTGCTCTTTGGCCTGTTGTTGTTTGCTGGGCAAGCCCTCCGCACGCCCCAGTTCGCGCTTGGTGACATCCGTCCGAGTGATGGGCTAGTGGTGTTGACCGGCGGGGAAAACCGCGTTCGCGAGGGGCTCCGGCTGATGATCGAGACACCGGTTCGGCGCGTGCTGATATCCGGCGTGTATCGGTCGACCACGCATGATGATTTCCGCCGACATTTCGGGTTGCCAAGTGTGCTGTCCAACTGTTGCCTTGATATCGGCTATGCGGCGCAGGACACCGTTGGCAATGCCGACGAAACGCGCGCTTGGGTCAAGGTTTGGGGCTTTCAACGCGTGATTGTGGTCACCTCAGGCTATCACATGCCGCGCAGTATGCTCGAGTTGCGGCGCGCCTTGCCTCACATACAACTCATCCCGCATCCTGTCAGTTGGGGACGTGAAAACAAACCGCGCTGGTGGGTCGACAGTGGGGCAATGCGGGTGGTGCTGCGGGAATACAGCAAGTTGCTGTTGGCAGTGGTTAGGTTTTGATCTGCGGACCGCGATCAGGAAACAGCGCGACATTCTAGACAGCAATAACCTGAAACGCCGTGCATCGATGTCTCAAATCGAAAAGAGCGGCCCGTTGCCGGACCGCCCCTTCGGAAATATCGACTAGATCTGAACAACTCAGTTCTGGACGTAGGTGGTCTTGCCGTCGGCGCCTTTTTTCCACGTGTACATGACGTAGTCGGGGCGGGTGATGTCACCCTTCTTGTCGAAGGCGATTGGGCCGATGACGGTCGGCCAAGCGGTGCCGTCCTTCATGACTTCTGCCAGCTTTTTCGAGTCGGTTGTCTTGCCCTTGGTTGCCGCGCCTGCGACGATTTCGAGAGCCGCGTAGGTGTACAGCGTGTATGCCTGCGGATCGAACTTACGGACTTCCTTGAAAGTCTTTACGACAGCTGCAGCTTCCGGACGGTTGCGCGGCTCGGGCGGGAAGGTCATCAGCGTGCCTTCGACGGCAGGGCCGCCGATGGCTGCGAATTCGCTGTCGGTGATGCCATCGCCTGACATCATGATTGCGGTTAGGCCTGCGTCGCGCATCTGGCGCACAATAAGTCCGCCTTCAGTGTGCAGACCGCCCCAATACACGATCTCGGCACCGGATGCCTTGATCTTGGAGACGAGAGCCGCGAAATCTTTTTCGCCGACGTTGATACCTTCGTACATGACTTCCTTGCCGCCCCCGGCGTTGTACGCCTTCTGCGTTTCGTCAGCGAGGCCTTTGCCGTAGGTGGTCTTGTCGTGCACGATGGCAACTTTTTTGCCCTTCGCCGCGCCGACCAGATATTTACCCGCAACGTCACCCTGTTGATCGTCACGGCCGCAGGTGCGGAACACGTTCCACATGCCACGCTCGGTGATCTTCGGGTTGGTGGCCGATGGTGTGATCATGAGCACGCCATTTTCAGCATACACTTCAGAGGCAGGCATGGTGACGCCCGAATTGAAGTGGCCGAGGATGATTTTGACGCCATCGCCAACCATTTTGTTGGCAATCGACACGCCCTGTTTCGGATCCGACACGTCGTCGCCGAACACAAGTTCAATCTTCTGGCCGTTGATGCCGCCCTTGGCATTGATGTCAGCGGCGGCCTGTTCGGCGCCGTTCTTAAGCTGAGCGCCGAACGCTGCGTTCGGGCCGGTGATCGGGCCAGCAACGCCGATTTTGATCTGGGCGTGTGCGACGCCCGAGAATGCGAGAACCGCAGCAACAGCTGCACCCGTGAACAAAGACTTCTTCATCAAGTCACTCCCTTATGGACAGCCCAACTGTGCCCCGCATGACACGAGGGTACCGCCGTCGGACGTGGCGACGTTTGGTCGCCGTGGGGCGTTATTGCGCTGAATCGTGTCGTTGTCACGTCGGAAACGTGCCGAGTCTCTCCCATCCACATCGCCAATTGCGAATCAACGGTGTGAACATTCTGCGATGGTGTCATCTCAGAGAATGAAGTGCTTCACATGCAAACAAGCGACTTGTTCAACTGGCACGACCAGTCCATCCGCTGTCACGCAAACCGATCGGGCCGATAGGGCGTTGGGTCAGTAAACGGTGTTTCACCCGTCATCATCTCAGCCAGCAGGCGGCCGGTGACGGGGCCCATTGTGAAGCCCAGATGGTGATGCCCGAAATCGGCCCAGAGGCCGGTATTGCCGGGCACCGGTCCGATGGCCGGTAGCATGTCCGGCAGGCATGGGCGGCGGCCGAGCCAAGGTGAGTCCTCGACACGGCTTTCAAGCGGAAACAACTTGCGCGCATTCGGCTCGACGCGGTCGAGCTGCACGGGTGTTGGCGGCGCATCGCGCTTGGCGAATTCCGCGCCTGTTGTAAGGCGGATGCCCTTGGTCATGGCGGCCAGCACATAGCCGTTGTCCGTATCGAGGATCGGTCTAGACAGCGTTGCATTGCCCTTTGCCTTGTAGTGCATGTGGTAGCCGCGTTTGACGCCCATGGGCACCTTGAACCCAAATTTGGCGACCATATCATCCGACCACGGCCCGAGCGCGATCACCGCCGCGTTGCCAGTAACAGGACCGTTCGCGGTCTGCACAACCCATGCGCCGTTTGTGGACCGTTCGAGCGTACGTGCCTCGCCGCGATGGAAAACGCCGCCGTTCTTCTTAAACAGCTCCGCATAGGCGAGCCCAACGGCGCCTGGATCGGAAACGCTGACCGGGTCAGGCATCAGCAGGCCACCAGCAAATCTTTCCGAAATATGCGGCTCAAGACCTTCGACACCTTTGCCATCTACAGCTGTGAAGTTGACCCCGTATTTCTCACGATCGATAGTTTCCTTCGCAACCGCCTGGTCGATCGCGGCCTGCGTCCGGTACAGCCGCAAATAGCCGGTGCGACGGATCATACTTTCGATGCCGGCCTCCCGCATCAGCGCCTCGTGTTCAACGATGCAGCGCTCGACAATTGGCTTGGCACCACGGGCCGTGCGCGCCATACCCTCCGCGCTTGAGGCGAAATAATAGCGGATCAGCCACGGCGCGATGCTCGGCAGAGCTGAGTAATGCAGGTTCGCCTCGGGCAGCATATTGAAGGCATACTTCGCGAGTTTTCCCAGGTCCTTGGGGAACGGATACGGCACCACACCCTCGACCTGAATAATGCCAGCATTGCCATAGCTTGTTTCCTCGGCCGGGCCACGCCGGTCGACGAGGGCGACGCTGCGCCCACGCTTCTGAAGGTGCAAAGCGGCGGAAAGGCCGATCATGCCTGCACCGAGTACGATCACGTCATGGGTCATAAAATGCGGCCGTCATGGGGGGGCGTGCTCGAACCCGAGCGAAGACACACAAAAGCCACGGACCGTGCTGAGGTCAAGGTGACGCGATAGCTCTCGATGGCTCTTGCTTTCAAACTGGACCGTCTATATGGCACGCGGGTGACGTGAGATATGAGCCATGTCCGGCGGGTTCGCTGGGGGCTACGATATCGCATGTGTGCGCCCGTAGCTCAGCTGGATAGAGCACCAGACTACGAATCTGGGGGTCGGAGGTTCGAATCCTTCCGGGCGCGCCAATAAAATCAATGGTTTAATCGAAATCCGGAACTGCCGAAAACGGCTCGGGCTAACACCGGGCTAACAGGGTCAAGCGTAAAGCTGCGCGGTTCTGTGGTTTTACTGTCGGCCATCAGACACCCGGCTAACATCTTGACCACCGAATTGAAGCGTAGACCTGAAAGCTGATATTGCTGCCAAACCCGAAGGAACATGCGCACTTTAAACTCGGAGGGTTCGGCAATTGCACGCTTGCTTGAACCTTGTGAGCCGGCGCAATAGCCTAGGAAATCGTCTCTTAATCACCGGGTCGACAGTTCGAGCCTGTCATCACCCACCATCATTTCAATGGGTTAGAAGTTCTATCGCGGCAGCTTAAAAGTTCTAGCAACACCGTAGCAACAAATGCATCGGCGCTTCCTGGCGCCCACGGAGCGAAACGCAAGCAAAACAAGCGACCTTGGTGATATCGACACGCTCTCTGTCGGCAAACGGGTGTTTTCCGTCACGGTCGTATCGGCCTGTCGTGTGTCGCCCTTTTACAGGTTGCGTCTTCCCTTTGGTGAGACAGAGACCGACTTCCCTTCGGAGCCGACCTACCTCCAGCCCGGCACAGGGCGTCGACAGGTCAAGGCCGCGAGACCTATCGAGCGCCCGCAGGGCCTGGCCTTGACGCGACGCCTTACGCCCTTGGCCAGCGTGAACAGCTTAGGAGGACACAGGCAGTACAGCCGCGTGGCCGCTGTTTTCGAAATGGTATTTGCGTCGGTCCAGTCGGTATCGGGGAGCAGCTTCCGACGGCCATGGTCTGATCATCAACCGGTCGGTTTCAGATCTGGACCGACCGACGTCGGTCTACTACCTTGACGCTTGAACTTGACCAGAGGTTCCGGTTCACGATTGTTCCCCAAGTTTCCGCAACGCTCCCGAAGCCGAAATGTCGCAACCAATTGTTGATCCTTTCTCGGATAACAATGGCTTACGGACATCGATCTCTCCGCGACGTGAGCAGAATTGGTGGGTGTCCCGAGTTTATCTGTCCCGAATTTATCCATGGGCTGGTCGCGCGGGCAGATCAGCTGGTTTGAGTTTTTCCAGTGCTTGTTCCCGCGCCTGCTTCGGTGACAACTGAAACCATCGCTGACAGGCACGGTAAAACGTACTCTCTTCCGCGAAGCCCAGCAGCGATCCGATGCCGGCCAAAGGCACCTCCGGGTCGCGCAAGTAAGTCTCAGTGAGTTGTCGCCGCAGGGTGTCAAGCTCTTTTTGAAATGACGTTCCTGCCTCGGCAAGCCGGCGCTGCAAGGTGCGGTCACTCATACATAGATCGCTGGCCACATCGCGCCGCATCACTCGTCCGCTGGCCATGCCGCGCACGAGGCTTGTCGCGATTTGCCGCTCAATCCCCACTGGATGGAGTTCGCGCACAGCCTCTTGCACAACACGGTCGTGCAAGAGGCTCAAGGCCGCGTTGGCTGTGGGCAATGGCAGTCGCAAGTCCGCTTTGCGTAGGAGCAAGGCATGACTGGGCGCATCGAATTGCGGCGTAGAAGAAAACGCGAGCTGATGACGCCGAAGGTCAAGTGGTTCCGGATACGCAAGTTCAACACCCAGTGGCACGATGTTGCGACCAGTGACCCAGCGACAAAAGGCCAAGAAAGTCACGATGGTGTAGTCCAATCGGGACGATCGCCCCGGCTGGGGTGGCTCCATCGGTGTCACCTCAATACGACAACCGTCAGAGACACTGACAACACGCAAATCCACCGCGTCAGACACGACCGCGCAGTACTGCACGAGGCGCTCAATGGCGTCTTCAAGGTTTTGACACGACATCATCGAATAGGCCAACGTATCAAAGCTGGTGGGCTTGTCGGCCGTTGCCCGGTTCAGCGCCACAAAAGGCTGCCCACTCTGTTGTTCGGCCAGCATCCAAAGCCGGTCCACTTGTTCAACGGGCATTCTGTGGCGGGCGTGCTCCAACTCACGTATGTCGAGGCCTGCCTCCCGAAAAAGTCCAGGGACGTCCAGCCCTTGTGTACTCAACAGGTCGGCCACACCCCGCATCCAAGCCGACGCGATCGTCCACTGCATACGGTTTGAGTTGCGAGGACGAGAAGTAGTGTCGCGGGTGCCGATGATCATGCGGGCATCTTGATTCAAGTCCTGCCGCTTGATGAATGCAGTTCTGGGCGAACCCGTTGGCATCATGATGCCAGCGAATTGGCCCGGCACGCCTTTGGGACGACCACCAGCGCAGCCTATGGAGTTAATACTGGATCAACTCAAGGAACTCAACTCATGAAAGCCCTCATGACCCTGGCTGCTGCCGCGTTCACACTGGCCAGTCCAGCGCACGCATCCAACGACTGTGCAGACGTAAGCCCTAGCATCCGCACGACAGCGTTCACCTCAAAAACCACGGTGGCGAGTGATGGTCTGTGCTTGCGCTCATTTGCTTGGCAGCCGGCGCAGATGCCCGTGCGCGGCGTCGTGGTGATTACACATGGCATTCGGGATTACGCTCTGCGTTACCAGCGCTTTGCCGATCAGCTGACGAAGCAGGGTTTTGCCGTATTTGCCCAAGACCTGCGCGGACATGCCCATTCGGGTGGTGAGCGGCAGCGTTTCGACTCCATGGCTCGGATGGTCGCGGACACCGACATGATCGTCAATGAAGCCAAGCAGCGCTTCCCCAAAGTCCCGCTGGTTGTTTATGGCCACAGCCTTGGTGGTTTGATCACCGCCAATTACTCACTCAATCATGCAGATAAACTGAGCGGCGTGGTGCTGAGTGGCGCCGCATTGATGCGGCCCCACAGCGTTTCTGGCTTCAGCGCTGCCCTCGCGAAGACTGTTGCGTTTGTGTCACCAGGCTTGAGGGTCGTTCAAGTGGACGACAGCGAGTTCTCGAAAGACAAGAGCGTGATGGCAGCCTTGGCCAAAGATCCCTTGGTTAGCCGTGACAAACTGCCTGCGGCTACGGCCGCCGCGACGCTCAAGGCAATAGCAGATGTGCAACAACGCATGGGTCAGTTGAAACTGCCACTTTTGGTCATGTATGGCACCGCGGATAGCGTCAATCCCATTGAGGGCAGCCAAGCGTTCGTTCAGGCTGTGGCAAGTAACGATAAGACGCTTAAAACCTATCCGGGCGTCTACCACGACATGCTCAATGAGCCTGAGCGCGATCAGATTGCGGCGGATATCATCGCGTGGTTACTTGCGCGGACGCAGTAGCGAACGTCGCCAAAATCACCGCGAATCATGTATCGAAATGGCAACTGCGGCGACCGATTTCACCAGATGAGGACGCTCGCAGGACGGGCTGCAAACGGTTGCTCCAGATCACTTTCGGCGTGCCAATACGCGTTACAATTTGCAGCACTCCAAAGCCTTCCGTTGCAGATGATAACCCATTTCTCGACCGTGCGAAATGACTCGGGACACCCACCATAAGAAGTGACTCGGGACACCCACCATAAACAATTCGGTGCGTGCACCGCCATCAGGAGGAGCAGTTGCTGGCGTCCACGACGACGTCCGGAACTGGTCGAAGCTCACGTGCATGCCGTTGAGATGCCCCGTCGCGTTCGGGCGCTTATGGCCCGAAGGACCCGAACCGACCGAGCGCCAAATCCGGTCGGTCTCGGGGGATCGCCGTCCGACGGCCATGGTCTGTTCGTCAACCGGTCGGTTTCTTGAGGTGAGCGGGCCTGTCGCCGTTGTGCAGGAATTCGAGATCCTGCAGCTCACCATCGGCAAGCGGGCCGCTGCGCGTAGGATTTGCTTCTCAAGCAACCCGGCCACCTGTGGTCGGTAGTGCACTTTCCCCATCGCTCCCCCTTACAATCCGAACGTTTCTCATCACGCTCGGATCAGCTTCACCCCCTTGGCCGAAAACAGCCGCTCGGTGTCGCAGGGTTTCAGGACATTGCCCTGATCGGTGATCTCGACGGGCAGCGCCGGGAACACCTCGCGGATGGCGGCGAGATCGTCAGCGAAAATCTGGCGGAAGCGCCAGGCATCCTTGACGTTGGCGCCGAACTGTTCGGCCAGTGCGCCCCAGGAGATCGGATAACGCCGCTCAACGCGGCGCAGCCGGTACGCCAGCCACAGCACCATGTCGATCTGCTTGGCGCTTTGGGTGAAGGCCTTCAGCACGCGAATGTCGACCGGCAACGCGTGCTGACGCAACGATTCGAAGAAATCCTGATCCAGCCGCAGGCGTGATGACCACAGCAGACGCTGGTCGGCATCACGCGGCAGCCAGATGTCGAAGGCCTTGATCGGCTGCGTGTTGATGGTGGTCGCGGTGTCTCCGCGCCACAAACCGATCTGCATGCGACTGGCGGGCACGGCTACACGAACATCAACCGTGCACTTCTGGGAATGCACCACGGCTATTGGCGGGAGGCTCGCCGGGCTCGCAGATGCTGTTGCCGGAGGACGGATTCAGCCACTATAATCGAGCTCCATGCACGTTGAACACTCTTGCGTGGTCGCCAACGGTCGGTTCGGCGGTATTTTGTCCGCTGCTGCGGCGGCGAAAGATTCAAGGCTCGTCATTGCCTCTTCCATGATGCCAGCCTTTACCCTCCCGTGCCTTCTGAGGGCGGTACTGATCATGGAGCACTCCGACGATTGCGGCCACGGTGGCAGCTGCGTCTTGCAGCGCCGCTGAGGCCCGACCGAGTATCACCACGCGCAAACCCGTTTGGCGAACCTGTGTGCCGCAGCCTGACCGATGCCAAGCGCGGCCCCGTCACAACAACTGTTTGGCAAGGCATGTACGGAGCAATCATCGAATCCTCGTCTCTCGTAACAGTTCTACTCGATCCGGATCTGGGCCGCGGTCGAGACCTTTTTCCAGCGCTCCACGTCGGCCCGCATGGCCGTGCCGAATGCCTCCGGCGTGTTGCAGACAACCGAGCCGCCGAGGCCTTCGAGTTTCTGTCTCACATCTGACAGCGCGCAGGCAGAGACGATCGCCGCGTGCATGCGCGTGATGACCGCTTCGGGCGTGCCTTTGGGCGCCAGTAGACCAAACCACGCCACCGTCTCATATCCAGCAAAGCCGCTTTCCGCGACAGTTGGCACCTCGGGGAGTTGCGGCGAACGGTCGAGCGTTGTGACAGCCAGCGGGACGAGGTTCCCGGCCTTCACCAGTTGCAGTGCCGGCGGTAAATTGACCGACATGAAATGCACGTGTCCGGCGACCAGATCATTCAGGGCTGGTGACGCACCACGATACGGCACGTGCTTGACGTCGATGCCTGTCAGCAGTCTCAAGTACTCGGCATTGAGGTGCGCCGACGATCCGTTGCCACCCGAGGCGTAGTTCAAGACGCCAGGCTTCGACTTTGCCAAGGTCACAAGCTCGGCGAGGGACTTTACGCCAAGCGACGGCGAGGCGACGAAAATATTGGGCGCGCGGAAGACAACCGAAATTGGCATGAAGTCCGCGACGGGATCATAGGACAGCTTGGTGTAGACAGCGGCGTTGATGCCGTGCGAGCCGGCATTGCCCATGATGAAGGTGTAGCCGTCCGGGGCCGCGCGTGCAGCGGCCTGTGTGCCGACAACGCCACCTGCGCCGCCCATGTTTTCGATCACCACTGCCTGCTTGAAGGTCTCGCCCAGCTTTTCGCCAATGACGCGGGCCGCCGTGTCTGAGCCGTCGCCGGCCGGGCTTGGAACGATAAACCGTATCGGCTTCGACGGC
This sequence comes from Hyphomicrobiaceae bacterium, assembly GCA_031409695.1. Classification (GTDB taxonomy): domain Bacteria; phylum Pseudomonadota; class Alphaproteobacteria; order Rhizobiales; family Hyphomicrobiaceae; genus JABFRJ01. The sequence goes on along the minus strand of JANNXS010000356.1, from coordinate 5,184 downwards.
CAATCCTGGGCGACGGCCGGCAGAGCCGCCGTGATGGCCAGCAGGCCCGAGAACAAGATGCTACGGATGCGCCGCATGGCATTTTTCCCTATGCTATCGCGTCAACGCGGTATCCGGAACGTCTCGACCCGGAGCCCCTGTTTGCGGATGTAATCATGATCCAACGCCAGACCTAAGCCCGCTGAATTGGAAGACGCAAGACGACCACCCGATACCCTTGGTAGCGCACCGCGTACCAGCCCTTCGAAATGCGGCGTCTCATCAAACTGCATTTCAAGCAGGTCGCAGCGCTGATCGGCAAGCGCCGTGGCAAGGCTGACGCAATGGCCAATTGGGCCTGTGTGGTTGTGTGGTGAAAATCCAATGCCGTGCTGCGCCAGCATTTCGCCCGTGGCCAACATTTCACCGAGGCCGCCGATGTATTTCGCATCGGGCATCATGACATCATATGCACCCGCTCTGGCATACAGCGCGAATGGTTGGCGTGTCACACCTTCCTCGCGGCCGGCGAGCTGCATGCCCCGCGCATTCGCTTTCTTACGCAGTTGCGCGAGGATTGGTCCAGCATCGTTGCTTTCGACGATGGGGCACTCATACCAGGCGACACCGGCATCGGCGAGCGCGTCGATCATGTCGTGCGCGACCGCCGTCGCGAAACGCCAATGGCAATCGACATAGACCTGAACTGCATCGGGCAGCGCCGCCCGGACGGCGTTGATACGGGCGAGACCTGCAAATGCGGTCGCGCGTGATGACGTCTCCGGCTTCACCTCGTCGAAGGGTGCTAGTTTCACCGCACTAAAGCCAGCAGCGTGTGCCAGCCGAGCGCTTTCAGCGAATGCGGCGGGCGTGCGCGATACCGTGCGCCGGTTGATGTTGGCATAGACGCGCACATCAGATCGTTTGCGGCCGAGCAGGTCTGGTAGGCTCCGGCCCTGCCGCTGGCCCGCAAGATCCCACAGTGCCTGATCGATGGCGGAATAAATTGCCGCTGCCGGCAAATCCGGTGGGATGCCACTTGACGGCAAACCACTGTTGCCAACCTGCCCCTTGAGCAACGCTGGCGCATCGCGCTCGAAAGCCTCGATCAGAAGTGGTTCCTTGCCGAGCAGGCTCGCCTCACCGGTGCCAATGTGCCCCACACTGTCGGACACTTCGACGAAGCTCCAGCGGGTTTTCGGCGTGATGTCGACGATGGTCAGTGTCAGGCCTGTGATCAGGCTTGTGATCGATGTCATCCGCGCACCATCCAGCCGTCCTCACAGTCGCTATCCAAGGTCACCGCTGCAGCGGCCGTCGTCGGCGCCGTTGCAATCCTCACTGTCGCATCAACTTCGGCCACGGTGAAACGATTTTCAAAGGCGTGTTCACGGGCGTTGTCCTTGCGCCGGTCAAGCGGTGGTCGCATTGGCGACTGGTGCATGTCCGCGTGCCGTAAATCGCGCACGGCATGAAATTCGCCCCAGAAAGTCGGCACGCGTTGACCGTAATATTTTAAAATGCCAGAAAATTGTGCCGAAAAAAATCGGCGCAACCGGCGCGCGACGGTGCGGGCGTGGTTGCTTACTGATCGGACGGAAGTGGCCGTAAGCGCCGCGTCGTCGAAGAGGAAACGGCAAGGGGCGCCCCATGACCAAGATCAACAAGACCAAGATCAGCCGTCGAACAATTCTTGCCGGGACTGTCGGCTTACTCGGTGTGCCTCAATCGGTGCGCGCGCAGGCCGCCAAGCCGCGTTTATCGATCATCTCCCAGTGGTCGGCCGGTAGCGACGGCGCCGCCATCACCGCGCTCGGCAAGAAGTTCGAGGAAAAGGGCGGTACGTGGCAACACTCGCCCGTTCCCGGCTTCACCACCGACATGATGAACAAGCTGCGCGCCCAGATCATGGCTGGCGACCCGCCGTCTTGCTCGCAGCTGAAAGGCCCTGAGATCGCCGCTTGGTCGAAGATCGCGCCGACCACCAATCTCGACGCCATTGTCGCCGCGGCCGGCTATGAAAAGGTCGTCGCGCAAGACCTCGCGAAGCTGCATAAGCCCGAGGGCAAGTGGATCGCGCTGCCTGTGCAGATCTACAGCACCAACATGCTGTTTCTGTCCAAGCGCGCCATGGACAAAGCCAAGGCCGACAAGATTCCGACCACCTGGGCAGAGTTCAACGCATTGGCCGAAAAAATGAAATCCGGGGGCGTTGCCCACCCGATCGCCAACGGCGGCACGCGCGCTGACGACGGGCAAAAGTGGGAAGCCGTATTCGCCGGCATCAGTCCAGGTGCCTATCGCGCGGCCGCGATGAACCTCGACGACAAGGCCTTGAAAGGGCCTGAAATGAAGGCGGCGTTCGAGCAGTTGCGCAAAGTTGCCGACTGGATGGATCCCAACACGGCGGCACAGCACTTTTCGACCAACCTCAAGCGCTTTGTCGACGGCGACATGGGCATGATGCTGCAAGGCGGCTGGGCGCAGGGCGTGTTGCGCAATGCCGGCTTCAAGCTGGATGACTTCATTGTCGCCCGGGGCCCCTCGGACAATGGAAAGCCAGTGTTCCTACTCAACGCCGACGCCTTCATCTTCTGGGCTCGCAAGGAACCCGAACTGCAGGCTGGCCAGAAGCTGATGGCCGAACTGGTCATGGACCCGACGATCCAAACCATGTTCTCGCAGATCACCGGCTCGATCCCCGTGCGCACTGACGTCGACCTGTCTGGGGCCGGCTGGTCGGATGGGCAGCGCCTGACCGCACAGGCGCTTAAAGATGCCGTAGCCGCCAATCAGGCAGTACTCAGCCTCGCGCACAACATGGCGCAACAAAACGGCATTACGGCCGGCATGATCGACGTGATCACCGAATTTGTGAAGAACAAGTCGGTGACCGCTGACCAAGCTGTGACGCGCATAGCCGCGGCCGTGGACAGCAATCGATGACTGGTTCCACGCCCTCGATTGCGAGGGCGGCGGCGCGGCAGCCATTGATTGAATCGCTGCGTCGCCTGCCTGAACTGTTGGTGATCTGGGTCCCGCTGCTGCTCGCTGTGGGGCACATTGTTTCGTTTGCGATTTGGACGCTCTGGGTGTCGTTCACGCCATCGACCTTGATCCCGGTCTCGGGGTTTGTCGGCCTGCGCAACTACACCTCTGTGTTGGCCACTCGGAATTGGCAAATTGCGTTTGACAACGTGTTTCTGTTCGGCGGCGCCTTCGTGATCGCGAGCGTCGTGACCGGCCTCGGCCTCGCCATTCTGCTCGATCAGCGCCTGCGCGGCGAGAACGTCCTGCGGTCGATTTTCCTTTACCCGCTGGCACTCTCTTTCGTTGTCACCGGCACTGTGTGGAGCTGGCTGCTCAATCCCGGTCTCGGCATCCAGAAGTTCGTCAATGTGCTTGGCTGGACGTCGTTCCGCTTCGACTGGTTACTCGATCGCGACAAGGCGATCTGGACCATTGTGATTGCCGCGATTTGGCAATCTGCTGGTTTTGCAATGGCGCTATTCCTTGCCGGCCTGCGCTCTGTCGACGGTGACCTCATCAAAGCGGCGCAAATCGACGGTGCGGGACCAGTGCGCACCTACCGGCGCATCATCCTACCCTCAATCTGGCCGATCGTGGTGACCGTGGTCGTCATCCAGTTGCAGTTTGCTATCACGACATTTGATCTCGTGCGTGCGCTCACGGGTGGCGGTCCTGGGATAGCAACGCAGCTACCGGCGCTCGTCGTCTACGACTTCATGTTCCAGCGTGGCATGCTTGGGCGCGGTGCGGCGGCAGCTGTTCTGATGCTGCTCATCCTCCTCGCCGTGCTGCTGCCGTACGCAATCTGGCAGCGCTTCCAGAACCGGCGGTCCCCAAATGCGTGACACGCCCTTTACGCCGAGCCGGGTGCTCGTCTACCTCTTGGCTTGGCTGGTCGCTGCGATCTATCTCATTCCGTTCGTCGTGGTCGTCCTCAATTCGCTGCGCACCGCCGAGGAGATCGCACAAACCTCGATGATCGGCTGGCCGAAGCAGTGGGCCTGGAGCAACTACACGACCGCCTGGGCAAATTTCTGTGTCGCACAAACGTGCGAGGGCATCCGGCCCTTTATGCTCAACTCCGCGCTCGTCACGATCCCTGCGACGATCATCTCGACGTTGCTCGGGGCTGTCGCTGGCTATGCCATTTCGCTCTGGCGCTTTCGCGGCGACACGTGGATCTTTGGCCTGCTCATGCTTGGCTTGTTTTTACCGCAACAGATGCGGCTGTTGCCATGGACCATCGTGCTGCGCGACCTCGGCCTGACCAACACGCTCGCTGGCCTCGTGATGATCCACACCATCCAGGGCATGTCGTTTACGACGCTGTTCTGTCGCAACTACTACACGTCAATTCCACAAGAGTTGATCAAGGCCGCGCGCATTGATGGCGCAGGCTTCTTCCGCACCTTCTGGCGCATTGTGTTGCCGCTATCACCACCGATCCTGATTGTCACCGTCATCTGGCAGTTCACGCACATCTGGAACGAGTTCCTCTACGGCGTGACGTTCACCACTGGCCAGCAGCAGCCCGTAACCGCGGCCCTGATCGCCCTTTCCGCGGCCATTGCCGACATTCCGCAGCACGGCGTCCAGAGCGCCGCCGTGATCATCGCCGCTCTACCCACGCTGCTGGTCTACCTGTTCGGTGGTCGATACTTCGTTCGCGGGTTGACGGCGGGATCGGTGAAGTAGTGCGGCCAACGAAGCAGGGGGGTAAGACGAAAGCGCCATGGCGACATTGACTGTCAAATCTCTGTACAAGCGCTTCGGCTCGGTTGAGGTGCTGAAAGGCATCGACATCGAGGCCAAGGACGGCGAATTCGTTGCACTCGTTGGCCCGTCGGGCTGCGGAAAATCCACGCTTCTGGCCATGATCGCAGGCCTGGAAACGGTGACATCCGGCGATATCCACATCGACGGCCGGCTGGTGAACGACATCGCGCCGAAGGATCGGGACATCGCCATGGTGTTCCAATCCTATGCACTTTACCCCAGCATGACAGTGCGCCAGAACATCACCTTTGGGATGGAATGCCGTCGCGTGCCGAAGGCGGATCAAGATGCGTCCGTGGCACGCGTCGCAGCCCTGCTGCAGATCGAACCACTCCTGAACCGCAAACCGGCGCAGCTCTCTGGCGGCCAGCGCCAGCGGGTCGCAATGGGGCGCGCCCT
>JANNXS010000355.1:0-16471 GCA_031409695.1 Hyphomicrobiaceae bacterium | reverse complement strand
GTACGCCGGTTTGTTTCCGGTGATGCGTGCCAAATTCACATGCAAGACATCGAACGCACGCCTGTGCGGCGGCGCAACTGCGTCGATGAATACCCTAGGGGACTTGAGATGAAGATCACGCGTCGTTTCACCGAGGCCGGTAAATCGCCCTACGAGAGCATTCCCTTCAGGCAAGCGACGTCTGAAATCAAAAACCCAGACGGGTCCATTGTGTTCCGCTGCGCGAACTTTGGCGTGCCCGAACATTGGAGCCAGGTTGCCGCCGATATCCTCGCCCAGAAGTATTTTCGCAAGGCTGGCGTACCGAAGGCCCTGAAGAAATTTGAAGAGAACGCCGTGCCGTCATGGCTTTGGCGCTCGGTTCCCGATGATAAAGCGTTGGCAGAGCAGTCGGCTCAGGAAAGCTCCCTCGGCGAAGCCGACGCACGCCAGGTGTTCGACCGCCTTGCGGGAACCTGGACCTATTGGGGATGGAAGGGCGGATACTTCACCACCGAAGAAGATGCGCGCGCGTTTTTTGATGAGCACCGCTATATGCTCGCCATGCAGATGGCCGCGCCGAACTCGCCGCAGTGGTTCAACACCGGCCTGCACTGGGCGTATGGCATCGACGGTCCCGGACAAGGCCACTATTATGTCGATTATCGCACGGGCCAGCTGACGCGTTCGAGGTCGGCCTATGAGCATCCGCAGCCGCACGCCTGCTTTATTCAGTCAGTCGATGATGATCTCGTCGGCGAAAACGGTATTATGGACCTGTGGGTGCGTGAAGCGCGCCTGTTCAAATACGGCTCAGGCACGGGCTCGAACTTCTCGGCGCTGCGTGGCGAAAATGAAAAATTATCCGGTGGCGGACGCTCGTCGGGTCTGATGAGTTTCCTCAAAATCGGTGACCGCGCAGCCGGCGCCATCAAGTCGGGCGGAACCACGCGTCGCGCCGCCAAGATGGTCGTCGTTGACGTCGATCATCCAGATATCGAGAACTACATCGACTGGAAGGTGAAGGAAGAGCAGAAGGTTGCGGCACTCGTAACCGGCTCGAAGATCTGCCAAAAACGTCTGAAGGCGATCCTCAAGGCCTGCGTGAATTGTGAGGCCGAAGGCGACGCATGCTTCGACCCGGCCAAGAATCCCAAGCTGAAGCAGGCACTGCGCGAGGCGAAACGCGATCTCGTGCCGCAGAACTATTGCCTGAGGATCATCCAGTTCGCCAAGCAGGGCTATACGGATCTTGATTTTGCAACCTACGACACCGATTGGGATAGCGAAGCCTATCTGACAGTTTCGGGTCAAAATTCCAACAATTCCGTGCGTGTCACCGACGAGTTCCTGGCGGCCGTTGAAACCGACGGCGATTGGACATTGAATGGGCGGCTCGACGGTAAGCCGAAGAAGACGCTGAAAGCCAAGGACCTGTGGGAGAAAATTGGTCACGCGGCATGGGCGTCGGCTGATCCCGGCATTCAGTTTCACACGACCATCAACGACTGGCACACGTGCCCGAAGTCTGGCCCGATTCGCGCGTCCAACCCGTGCTCGGAGTATATGTTCTTGGACGATACCGCCTGCAACCTCGCCTCCATGAACCTCATGATGTTCCGCAAGGGCGGACAGCGCGCAGTGGGCAGCGGACAGCAGGGCGACGCGGCTGGCACACGCATGGCGGCCGCGACCTTCGATACGGGCGCATTTGAGCATGCCTGCCGCCTCTGGCAGGTCGTGCTCGAGATCTCCGTAATGATGGCGCAGTTCCCGTCGCGCCAGATCGCTGAGCGGTCGTACGAATACCGCACCACGGGTCTCGGCTTTGCCAACATCGGCGGTATGCTGATGGCCGCTGGCATTGGCTATGACAGCGCCGAAGGCCGCGCCATCTGCGGCGCGATCTCAGCAATCATGACCGGTGTCGCCTACGCCACGTCGGCTGAAATGGCGCGTGAACTTGGGCCATTCCCGGGCTATGCGGATAACGCGACTGACATGCTTCGGGTCATGCGCAACCACCGTCGTGCCGCTTATGGCGAGGCCGTCGGCTATGAGAAGCTGTCGATCCTGCCGGTGCCACTTGATCACGCGTCGATTGTCGACGGCAATCTCTCGGCCTCAGCCAAGCGGGCCTGGGATCGTGCCATCGATCTCGGCCAGCAGCATGGCTATCGAAACGCTCAAGCAACCGTCGTCGCGCCAACCGGCACGATTGGCCTTGTCATGGATTGCGACACCACGGGCATCGAACCAGATTTTGCGCTCGTGAAGTTCAAGAAGCTCGCCGGTGGCGGGTATTTCAAGATCATCAACCAGGCGGTGCCGGAAGCGCTGCGCACACTTGGCTATCGCGAGAGCGAGCTTGCCGAGATCGAGGCCTACGCTGTCGGTCATGGCTCGTTGCGGCAGGCGCCGGGTATCAACCACTCGACGCTCAAGAATAAGGGCTTCACGGACGAAGCCTTGAACAAGCTTGAGGGCACACTGAAGAGCGCATTCGACATCAAGTTCGTGTTCAACAAGTGGACGTTGGGCGAGAGCTTCCTGACCACAACGCTCGGCATTCCCGAAGCAACGCTGAACGAACCGACGTTCGATCTGCTGAAGCATCTGGGCTTTACAGCCAAGGACATTGACGCCTGTAACGAGCACGTGTGCGGGGCCATGACACTTGAGGGTGCGCCGCACTTGAAGGCCAGCCATCTGCATGTCTTCGATTGCGCCAATCCTTGCGGCAAGAAGGGCAAACGCTTCCTGTCGGTTGAGAGCCATATCCACATGATGGCGGCGTCGCAGCCGTTCATTTCGGGTGCGATCTCAAAGACCATAAACATGCCCAACGACGCGACCGTCGAGGATTGCAAGCAGTCCTACATGCTGTCGTGGAAACTGGCGCTGAAGGCCAACGCACTGTATCGCGATGGCTCGAAGCTCAGCCAGCCACTGAACTCGCAACTGCTCGCGGACGATGACGATGAGGCCTCGGATGTCGCCGAGAAACTCGTGTCGTCGCAGCCCGCCCAGGCGCGTGCGCAGGTGATGGCTGAACGTATCGTTGAACGGATCATTGAACGCGTGACTGAACGTGAGCGTGAGAAGCTGCCAGGTCGCCGCAAGGGCTACACGCAGAAAGCCGTTGTTGGCGGGCACAAGGTGTACCTGCGCACTGGCGAATATCACGACGGCCGCATCGGCGAGATCTTCATCGACATGCACAAGGAGGGGGCTGCCTTCCGCAGTCTGATGAACAACTTCGCCATCGCCGTTTCGCTTGGTCTGCAGTATGGCGTGCCACTCGAAGAGTACGTCGATGCCTTCACGTTCACGCGCTTCGAACCGGCCGGCATTGTGCAGGGCAACGATGCCATCAAGAACGCAACGTCGATCCTGGATTACATCTTCCGTGAGCTGGCGGTGTCGTATCTGGAACGTCATGATCTCGCGCACGTTGATCCGCGTGAAATTATTGGTGAAACCGGCCTCGGCTCGTCGGATCAGGATCTTGAGGACGACGCGTCTGATGCGCCGCCAGCACCTGCCGTGACGAAATTCGTGTCCAAGGGGCTTACCCGCGGTATTGCGCCGGTGCGGACGATGGTGCGTGGAAACACGGCGCTCGCTGTTGACACGGCAGCGGACGATCAGGTCCGTGCGCTCGGCGACACGTTAACGTCGGCGTATCGCAAGTCTGAGAAGGTGGTTGAGACCGTCACCTACGCGGCCGCCACCATGATGCAAACGGCCGTCGGTGCTGAGGATATGACGTTCGCGGCTGCGACCCCGAAACAGGTCGGCAAAGGCGGCCGCACGTCTTCCGGTCCGACAGCCGCTGATCGCCGTGCCGAAGCCAAGGTGCGCGGCTACGAGGGCGAGGATTGCCGCGAGTGTGGCAACTTCACGCTCGTGCGCAATGGCACATGTCTGAAGTGTGACACGTGTGGGTCAACGACGGGGTGTAGCTGAACTGGGTTCGTGAACTCCGGCCGGATCGCATGCGATCCGGTCACTTTTATTGGTGTAGCCATCGATCGTTTTTTGTGTCTGTGGAGATCACCGCTCGACGAGCTTCGTGTTTGACGGCTATGCCGTTTCAGTGTTGGCGGCGGTTCCTGTTTTGACTGAGAGATCATGCTGCCTTTTGTCATCCCGTTCCCAAACATCGATCCCGTTGCTTTCAGCATCGGGCCGCTGTCGGTGAAATGGTACGGCCTTGCCTACGCGGCAGGCCTGCTGCTTGGGTGGATGTACGTGAAGCGCCTGCTTCTCGATATGCGGCTCTGGCCCGTCGGCGGCGGGCCGTTTTCGACGGAAAAGTCGGACGATCTCCTGCTCTATATCACGCTGGGCGTCGTGCTTGGCGGTCGGCTCGGGTATGTTTTGTTTTATAAACCTGCATACTTTCTGGCCAACCCCGGCGACATCATCGCGGTCTGGAGCGGAGGCATGTCTTTCCATGGTGGTTTTCTCGGCGCGGCTTCGGCAATTCTATTTTTCGCGTGGCAAAACCGCGTAAACCCGTTGTCTGTGTTTGATTTATCCGCGGCCTCCGTGACGATTGGTTTGTTCTTCGGCCGCATCGCAAACTTTGTAAACGGTGAACTCTGGGGCCGTCCAAGCACGGTCGGATGGGCTATGGTATTTCCAGACCCCGAAGCCGGCGGTGTGGCGCGTCATCCGAGCCAATTGTATGAAGCCGGTCTTGAAGGCGCATTGCTGTTCTTGCTGCTGGCGTGGTTGATCTACTATCGGAGCGCCCTCAAGCGTCCTGGCTTGGTAGCGGGGGTGTTCACGGCTGGCTATGGCCTCGCGCGGTCGTTTTGCGAGCTGTTTCGAGAGCCGGACCCCCTGCACTGGGCGACTTCTAGTTGGATGACGCCTGGCATTATGTACTCGCTGCCGATGATCGCGGCCGGTTTTTATCTAGTGTACCGCGCCCGCCGCGAGGCCACGGTGTCGGCATGAGTGTGCCGGCTGCAGTCAGCCCACAGAGCTCTTGCAACGCTAGAGGAAAGTGCGCATGAGCGCTGATGGGCCATACGACCCGCAGGCACGGCGAGACACGCCGCTGGCGTTGAAACTCAAGGCGCGGATCAGGGCGGACGGGCCGATCTCCAATTGGGAATTCATGAGGGTCTGCCAGCAGGATCCAGAGTTCGGCTATTACCGGACGCGCAGTGCCATTGGTGCAAACGGCGACTTCATTACAGCACCAGAAATCTCGCAGGTGTTCGGCGAGTTGATCGGGCTCTGGTGTGCCGTTGTCTGGGAGCAGATGGGCCGCCCGCCCGCTATCAATCTGTTTGAATTCGGACCGGGACGCGGCACCATGCTGCGCGACGCGTTGCGCGCCTGCAAACTGGTTCCGGAGTTCCTCGCGGCGCTGCGCATCACGTTGATCGAAAGTAACGCGGCGCTGGAGACCATCCAGCGAGACGCACTCGCGTCCATGGGTGTGCCATTCCACTGGTCAGCCACCATCAAGGCGGCGCGTGACGCCTGGCGCGCCGGACCGAGCGATGGGTTACCCACTATCGTTCTGGCGAACGAGTTCCTTGACACGCTGGTCGCCGGCACGCTCGTGTTCGAGGGCGGCGAATGGGTCGAGCGGCACATCGGCCTCGATGCGTTTGATCGCCTCGCGTATGTCAATTTACCTTGGCGCTTCACGGTGTCGAAAGGCAAACCCGTCCTGCGGCGCACATCTCGGCCACCTGTCGAAGGCGACGTTTTCGTCGAAGCCGTCCCGCCAGCGGACATCATGGCTGCGTGCCATGGCACACGTGGTTCCAGCCACGTTGCTGCATTGCTGATCGACTACGGGCAGACGACGTCCGCCTATGGCGAAAGCATGCAGGCTGTTCGCGAGCACCGCTTCGAACATCCGCTCACGTCGCCTGGTGAGGCAGATCTTTCGATCCAGGTTGATTTCGAGGCCATGAGCCAATGGTTCGACGGGTTTGAAAAGGACGGCCCCATTTCCCAAACAGAATTCCTTGGTGCGCTTGGCATCGCGCAGCGGGCCTCGCGGCTCATGGCGGCCAACCCGACCAAGGCCAACGAGATCGAGACGGGGGTGGCGCGGTTGATGACGCCCAATGGTATGGGAACGCGCTTCAAGGTGTTGGGGGTGCGCTCGAAGGGCTTGCCGCCGCTGCCGGGCTTTCCTACGACCTCGGGACGATGACCACGACCGCGAAAAAACCAGCGCCGAACCCGGCTGATGCCAAGCGCGACGCTAGGGCGGCTGCTGGCATGCGCTCGGAAAAGGATCGAGGCGCATTTCGCGTGCGCTTGAAAGTGCGCATGCTGCAGATCGCCGAACGGCTGTTGGAAGAAGAGGGCTTAGCCGGTGTCCAGGCGCGACGCATCGCCAAGGAAGCCGATTGCGCCGTGGGCACGTTGTACAATGTGTTCAACGGCCTCGACGGATTGATCGTTGCGGCCAACACACAGACGCTACGTGCCTTTGGCCGCGCCGGGGAGGCCGCCATGCGGCGGTCAGCCTCCCGACCCTTCGGCGAACAGTTGGAGGCCCTGGCATTGGCCTACCTCGATTTTGCCATCGCCCACCAGCGGCGCTGGAAAGCCGTGTTTGACCACCAGATGCAAGAGGGTGAGGACGTGCCCGCACCCTATCGTTTGGACCAGAATCGCCTGTTCGCCATGATCGAGCTCCCACTGGCGCGGAGCATCGTTGACCCCTTGGAGCGTGCGAGTGCCGCGCGCAGTTTATTTGCCGCCGTCCATGGCATCGTCGCCCTCGCACTTGATCGCAAGCTCGGGCCCTTCGACGCCGCAGAAACAGAGCGCCAGGTGCGCTTCATCGTCGGTCTCATGGCACGTGGCCTTGCTGAGCGCCCGTCCCTTACCCCAACCGACAACGGACCCGCATGACAGATGCCGAAAAAGAAGCCCGGATACTGTCGGGCAAAGCCTTGTTTGATGCCATGGGCGGTTTTGACGTCGTCTCATGGGACGCCATCAAAAAGGAACTTACGGCGGCCGTCACTGTGCGCCGGGAATTTTGCCACTCCAACGCCACCACGGCGCAAGGCGGGTTCATCACAGCCTGGCTCGACGCCGCTATGGCGCACGCCGTGATGTATGACAGCGAGCATCAACTCAACATTGCCAGCCTCGAAATCAAGGTCAGTTTTCTGGAACGCGTCGGCCCGGGCCCCGGCCGGGTGGTTGCCCGCATCGTTCGGCGCGGCAATCGTGTCGCCTTCATGGAAGCCGACCTTTACACAGCCGATGGCCGGCTCGCGGCACAGGCGACGTCAACGGGGATGCTGGTGCCAAACGCCAAGAGGGACTAACGACAAGCGAACGTCGATTGGCGCAAAGCGGGGAACAGCGCCTGTTGTGCAGCACACGGCGCCAACCAACTGCAACCGTGGCTCAACCCGCGTCCGGCTGCGGCTCACGCAACGTACGCCCTTTCGCGCCGTGCCGCGTTCGCCTAGTCTGTCCTCCCGGTAGAAGGAGAACGTCATGCAGCTTGGTCGGTTCGATCATGTCAATGTGCGTACGGCAAACATTGAGCGGATGGTCGCGTGGTACGAGCGCGTGCTCGGCATGAAGAGTGGTAAGCGTCCGCCGTTTTCGTTCCCGGGTGCCTGGCTTTACGTCGGCGATCATCCAAGCGTGCATCTGGTCGGTGTTCCGGCGCAGCCAGAAGTGACCGGGATGAGGCTTGAGCATTTCGCCTTCCAGGCGACCGGTCTCAAAGAGTTCGTCACCCGCATGAAAGCTACCGGCGAACGCTACGATCTTGGCATCGTGCCAGATTTCGGCATCGTCCAGATCAACGTCTGGGATCCCGACGGCAATCACATCCATATCGACTTCAGCCCAGAGGAAGGCCGCTCGCTCCAAGGCGACGACGTCTTTGCCGATGTGAAGCTATATTGATGGACGCGGGCATAGGACAGCAACGACCGCCGAACGCGGCGCTGTCCTGTGCCGCCCAGGTCGCCTAAGCCACGTCGCCTAAGGGTGTCGGAGGACGCGCGTTAGATTTCAATTCCGAAAGCATATTTGAGCACGAGCGCCGCGACGGCAAGCAACGCCGACGCCTTCTGAAGGATATCCCAACCGATGTCCCAGGCCCTTCGCGCGGGGCCAACTCCGGTCTCAAAGCCACTGTCGTCCGCCGATGTTGCCGCTGCTTTCGCATGCCGCCGCCACTTCACGGCGGTCGCGACGGCGAACAGGAGTGCCAGAAAAATTGCTAGGATCAGAAGGGTCATGATGTCGAAGTGAACCTGTGGGAAGGCACGGCCGAGGAAATGATCAACGGGACCGCGTGCGGCGGAGGAGTCTTGAGAGGACACCCGGTTTGTCGGCACCCAAGTCTTCACGCGCAGCAGATATGATCGACTTAATCAAAATGCCCTGGTTTGCAACCCACTTGATTGGACGGTCGTCAAGTCCACGTGCGTTGTTGAGCTTGGCAATCATCTGCCTTTCAGGTGCATCCGTATCGCCGCCGCCTGAGTGGTGCTCCTGTGGCCCGTAGTGATGCAGGGCGTAAACGCCGAACAACTCCTCGTTGAACACCGGGCTACCAGACTGGCCTTTGTCTGTGGACGATTTGTAGTGCGCGAAACGATGCTGCTGTTGCTCAGGATAGCGCCAGCCGAATTCGCGCACGTAATTATTTTTGTGCGAGAAACAGAGGTCGCCGCCGTCTGGATACCCAACGACGATTGCCGCAGAAACATTTGCGCCGGCGGTGTCGTAGAGGTCAAAGTCGAGCAACGGCAGCGTCATAAGGGTTTGCAATGCCTTTTGGTCGCCAAGATCCAGGATGGACGCATCAAGGACGTCTCGCGGCGATGTCCACACGACCTCAGGCTTTTTAAACACAAGTGGTTTGTCGTTGCGCGCCGCACCATTGCCAAGCTCGTACGTGCCAAACACGATCTCAGCCCAGTTTGGCGCGAGGGCCCGAGGCGTCCCCAGTTGCTCGGCCCTGATCGACGAGACCACGTGCGAATTTGTCAGGAAGAGAGTCTTCCGGCGATATTTTTTTATCCCCAGAATATCGCCGTTGAAGAGAAAGCCCGTGCCGATTGTCTTGGCCTTTCCCCGCTCGCGCACGCGCCCGATGCCGCCCGACCAGTCGAGCATCCGGTAGACCCAGGTGATATCCATGGGCAGCACACCGTCGACTTGCCGCTCGTAGCCCGCATCGTCATCGCTTGCCTTTGCAGCAGCAGCCGGGGACGTAACCTGTGGCGCAACGGGACTGGCCGCACGATTGGCCACACGATTGGCCTGGAACGATTGCAATTCGGCTCTCGTCCAGCGCACGTCTCCGTGGTGTCGGGCGGTCGCGGCTTTGAGGGCTTCAAGCGCTTCTGACCGGTTTGGCTGTCCCGGTTCGATGAGCCAAACTTCTTCCAACTGTCGGGTTGTGCCATAGAGCATAAAAGGGCTGTTTGTGCGCCGCGCATAGGCCGCCATCCAATCCTGTGGCGTGCGCCATCCGCGCATCGCAGCTTCTGCCGGATCAGCCGCCAGCAGCACCTCGCCCGCTGTGGCTATGGCCCAGAGATCAGGATTTTCTGTGCCGGTTTTGCGCTGCAGGCGCGCGTAAGGAATGAGATCCTCCAGCAACTCGTGAGCGAGTTCGCGTGCTGTAAAGCACGTCAGGCCGGCGCGTCGGAGATGGGCTTTGATCGCCACTTGGTCAAGTTCGGCACGCCATAACAGGGCCACCACGTTGCCGCCCGCGAAGTAGGCATTCCTGGACCATTGCGGCGACCGGTCTGTTGCGGCTGCGACATAGCTTTTGGCGTATTCTTCGATCGCTGCCTGGAGATATGCAGCACGTGCACGAGATGAGGGACCGTCTGCGTCACTGCTGGCTGTGTCCACATACTGCTGTTTGTTAATGCGACCAAGCAACGTCTCGGCTTCGCCGCGATCGGCGTCCGAGAGCGATTGACCAAGTGCCGCATACATCTCACGCATGGCGATCGGGAACAGCTTTAACTCGACGGCCGCCTGAGCCCTATAATGGCGTGCCGTAAATAGCGGCGACGGTTGCATTGCAAAATGGGTACTCAGCTCGAAGAGTTCGCCGAACAGACGTTCATTGCGCAGTTTCTTCAAGCATGTGGTCAATATCTGCGCGTCCACATCGCTCGCGACAGCGCCATCACCATGGACCCCGTTACCATGGATCCCGTCACGATGGATTTCGAGGATGGCTGTTTCAATCACTGCCTGGGCCGCTTGTCGCTCAGCAAGGCTCGATGAGCTCAAATTGGATGCTGCATTCGTGATACCAATGAGATGAGCTTCAATCGTTGTCATTCAATCGCCTCCGTTCAAAATCGTTTCAATCCTGTCGTCAATAGCGTCCGGCGAGCCCGGCAGCGTTGATTTCGTCCCAGGCCGTCGGTAGGTTCCACATTGAGCGTGCAATGCGCGATTTCACACCGAGATAGATGAGGTAAAGAGTGTCCTCCTTCAACGGTAGCGTCCGTAGGCGGCCATTAAAATCGGTATACCCCGTCATCATCAGCGTTTTGATGACCTCAGCCATAATCAGCGCCCCGTCGTCGAACGAAATATCCGCGTCCGGCGCAAGGTGGAATCGCTTGGCATAGAATATCCAGTCATGAATGATGTAGCCCGGCGCATAGCCCCAAGACGAAAACGTGGCTTTGCTACGAAGAATATATGGGATTGTTCCGCCATCTGTTGGCATCAGCTGCGGGGTGATCCAGCGTGATCCGAAACGTGATGACGTTCGATAGGCGAACGGGCAATCGGGTTTTGGCACATGGAGAAATGTGTCCATGCCCGTCCAAGTCACCGTTGGCAAACCGCTGACGACGCCAACGTCCAGGTCCCTGAAGAAAGTATCGGCAAGTCCAAGCGTCAGAAGACTTTCGCTGCCATCCCCCGCTATTGCGTCCACAACCGTTTCCGCAACTTCCGGGGCAAACATTTCGCGCGCCTGCGCAACGAGATCGTCCTGTTTGGATGACATTTGCCCCCCGGCACCAAAGCTGTGCATCCGCTGCTGCCTGATTAAAATAATTTAGTCTGAACGTTCCGTGTCAGGTAACCGAAAAGACGGTAACACCCATGCTATGTCAACTGGAAGGATGACATGACGCGCCGTGTTCGCGCGCGCCAAAATACGACGCGAATGATACCACGTTAACGCCCAGTGCTGGTTGGTGCGGATCGGCACGTCGAACGCGCTGCGGGGTCAAGACCTGCTTCACGTGTTGATCAGCCGGTCCGCGCGTGCGCCTAATTTTGCTACGCGCTGACGTGTCGGATGTGCGCCCAATACAAGAGACTTTTCCATGACCTTGCGGCTTTCCGTTCTTGATCAATCCATTGCGTCCGCTGGCCGACCACAGGGCGAAGCGATCCGTAACACGCTGGCGCTCGCGCCCGCCGTTGAAGCGATGGGCTATCATCGCTTCTGGGTCTCGGAACACCACAACAACGCCACCATCGTTGGCACGGCGCCGGAGATCCTGATCGGGGCCATCGCGGCCAAGACGGAACGCATTCGCGTCGGCAGTGCGGGCGTGATGTTGCCCCACTATTCGCCCTACAAAGTCGCCGAACAATTCCGCGTTTTAGATGCGCTTGCGCCTGGGCGGATTGATCTTGGCCTCGGTCGCGCGCCGGGTTCAGATGGCCGCACGGCCTATGCGCTGAACCCCATGGCCAACGAGAGACCGGCGCGCTTTCCGACCGACATTCGTGAGCTTCAAAAGTGGCTCGCCGGTGAGCCCCTTGGGGACGACCATCCGTTCAATCTTGTGCGCGCGTTCCCGGCCGGCGAAACGGTGCCGGAGATCTGGGTGCTTGGCAGCTCCGATTACGGGGCGCAGGTGGCGGCACACTTCGGCCTGCCCTATGCGTTTGCGTGGTTCTTTACCGACGGGCAAGGCGCGGAGACGGCGTTACAGCACTATTTCGACAACTATCGGCCCAGTGTGCGCCATCCCGAGCCAAACGCCGCATTGTGCGTGTGGGCGCTGGCGGCCGCGACGCACGAGGACGCGCAACACCATTTCTCGTCGCGTGCACGCTTTCGCTTACTGCGGGACCGTGGCACGTTTTCGCCTCTGGAAACGCCGGAGGCCGTCATGGCACATGGCCACAGCGACGCTGATCGCGCGCGCATGGATCAGTTTCGCCGGGCGGCGTTCATTGGCACGGGGCCTGAGGTTGGCGAGCGGATACACGCCCTGGCAAAGTCTTCAGGCGTTCAAGAGATCGCCATTGTCACCTGGGCAACCGACGAAGTTGCGCGCGTCACGAGCTACCGGCTGATCGCTGATGCGATGGGCTTATCGCCAGCTGCCTAGGCTGTAGGGATGGAATTGCCTCAATTCTCACCCCCGACTGGCCGAACGGCCCATTGCCAGTCTCGATACGATCGTGTTCCTTGTGGTGGCTTGAGCGACCTGTGATCGTTCAAGCACTGTCAGGCTGGCATCGTCAGGCTTGAGCACAGGCAGATCATCGGGAGGTCGGCGGGACGTCAATGTGGACATTTATTCTACGCCGTCTACTGGCGACAATACCGGTTATCCTGGTGGTCGCCATTTTCGTCTTCCTGATGTTGCGGCTGACACCGGCTGATCCGGCGGCGATCATCGCGGGTGATAATGCGAACGCTGAACAGGTGGCCGCAATCCGCACGCAACTCGGTCTCGACAAGCCGATGCTGGTCCCAGACAGTTGGGACAAGCCCTGGGATACACAATGGTTCATTTGGTCTGGCAAGCTGCTGCGCGGCGACCTCGGCGAAAGCTTCTTCTTTAAGAAAACCGTTGCGTCTCTGATCGGGGATCGTGTGCAAGCAACGCTTTCGCTCGCTGTCTTTACCATTGTTTTGGCTATTTGCGTGGCCGTGCCGCTCGGTGTGCTGGCCGCCGCCAAACAGGGCACTTGGATCGACCGACTGGTGATGGGCTTTTCTGTGGGCGGGTTTTCGGTGCCCGTGTTCGTCATCGGCTATCTGTTGATCTATGTCTTTGCGATCACGCTCAACTGGCTGCCCGTGCAGGGGTATTCTCGTCTTGAGCTCGGCGTCGGCGAGTGGGCAAAGCGCCTCATTCTCCCGTCTCTGACGCTATCCGTGATTTACGTGGCATTGATTGCCCGCATGACCCGCACCAGCATGCTAGAGGTGCTTTCTGAGGACTACGTGCGCACGGCACGCGCCAAGGGCCAAGTCGAGCGCAAAGTACTGTTCCGGCATGCGTTGCGGAATGCGTCGATCCCCATTGTCACCATCATAGGCAGTGGCATCGGCATCTTGATCGGCGGTGCCGTGGTGACGGAGAGTGTTTACACGATCCCCGGTCTCGGCCGGCTGACGGTGGACGCCGTGCTGGCACGCGATTATCCGGTGATCCAGGCGGTGATCCTGCTGTTCTCCTTGGTCTATGTTATGATCAACCTGTTCGTTGATATCCTCTACACCCTGCTCGATCCGAGGATCCGGTACTGATGCTCCAGGATCCAAACATCGCGGCCTCCACGGCTGTCTCCGTGGGGGCTCCCTCTGGTGGCGCACTTGCGACGTCCGCCGGGCCAAGCGTCGAGGCCCCGGCGGTACGCCGAACGCCGCCGACGGCTTTTCAGCGAGCCGCTCGCAATCCATCTGTCATCTTCGGCGGCTTCGTTGTTCTTGCCATGATCATCGTTGGCATCTTTGCGCCGATGCTTTCGAGCATCAGCCCGACCGACATCAACCCCGTCGCGCGGAACAAGGCCCCAGGCTTCGAACGGACGGTCCGCAACGACAAGGGCGAGCCAGTCAAACTCACCTACCACATGGGTACCGATACACTTGGCCGAGACGTGTACAGTCGCGTTCTCTATGGTGCACGCGTATCGATCATGATCGGCATTACGGTTGCGTTACTGTCGATCAACATCGGCCTCCTGATCGGCTTGGTATCCGGTTTTATCCGTTGGCTCGATCCGATCGTCATGCGGATCATGGACGGGCTGATGGCGATACCGGCCATTCTACTGGCCATCGCGCTCGTGTCGTTGTTCCCGCGTGGGGTGATCGAGAGCACATGGTTGAGCTTGTTCCTGCCGGCCGTGCCCCGGGGCCTCGACACCGTTATTCTGGCCATCACGGTGCCCGAGATTCCGCGCGTAGTGCGACTTGTCCGCTCCGTCGTGCTGACCGTCCGCGAGGAGCCATACGTTGAAGCCGCGATCACCGTCGGCACGCCGACCTGGAAACTGCTCTGGCGTCACGTGCTGCCCAACACGATCGCACCGTTGATCGTGCAGGGCACGTTCATCTGCGCGTCGGCCATTTTGATCGAGGCGACACTGTCGTTCCTTGGCATCGGCATACCGCCCGAAACCCCCACCTGGGGCAACATCATGGCCGAGGGGCGGTCGGTGTTCCGCCTGTTTCAGCACTCGATCCTCTATCCCGGAATCCTGCTCGGTCTGACGGTTCTTGCCGTCAACATCCTCGGTGACGGCCTCCGTGACACGCTCGACCCCAAGATGGCCAAGCGCTTCTGACGCGCCGAACATGTCGCGGTTGCAGCGGATCGAGAGAGCCGCTATGACGGCCGCGACCAAGGGGTTTCAACACTCTGTTGAGGCCAGTGTTGGGGTGTCGCCAAGTGGTAAGGCAGCGGTTTTTGGTTCCGCCATTCCTAGGTTCGAGTCCTAGCACCCCAGCCAATTTTCTCGGCCTTTAGACGGCGGATGATCTGCTTCCCCTGTTAACTGCCTCCGAGCGCGCGCCAGCCGATATCCCGCCGGCAAAACCCTTCCGGCCAGTCAATGGCGTCGACGGCTTGATACGCACGCGCCTGCGCCTCAGACACCGTCTTGCCTGTTGCCGAAACCGTTAGAACACGGCCGCCACGCGCGACGATATCGGCCCCACGTCGTTCCGTGCCCGAGTGGAAGACGTCCACACCTTCGATTTCAGCCGCGCGGTCGAGGCCTCGGATGACGCTGCCTGTCTGATAGGCGCCGGGATAGCCGTTGGCGGCCATGACGACGGTGAGCGCGACGTCGTCGCTCCAGCGCAAATCGAAGGCTTTCAGGGCGCCGTCGACCGAGGCAATCAAGGCCGTCAGTAGATCGGACTTCAGGCGCAGCATCAGCACCTGCGTCTCGGGATCGCCAAAGCGCGTGTTGTACTCGATCAGCTGGGGGCCATCTTTGGTGATCATCAGCCCCGCGAACAGCACACCCTTGAAGGGTGTCCCGCGTTTGGCCATACCCGCAATTGTGGGCCGGATCAGTTCGGCCATGGTGCGCTCGATCATGGCGGGCGTCATGGCGGGGGCTGGCGAATAAGCGCCCATGCCGCCCGTGTTTGGGCCCGTATCGCCGAAGCCGACGCGCTTATGGTCCTGCGCGGTTGCGAGCGCCAGCACGTTGACACCGTCCGAGAGCGCAAAAAAGCTGGCTTCCTCGCCGTCGAGGAACTCTTCGACCACGACTTCAGCGCCCGCCTGCCCAAAGGCGCCGCCGAAGCAGGCGTCTATGGCGGCGTCTGCCTCGGTCCGCGACGTTGCGATGACAACGCCCTTGCCGGCCGCGAGACCATCGGCCTTGATCACGATCGGCAACTGGTTTCGCTCAGCCACGTAGGCCTTCGCGGGTGCCGCCGACGTGAAGCGTTTGTAGGCGCCGGTTGGCAAACCGAATTCGGCGCAAAAGTCCTTAGTGAAGCCCTTTGAGCCCTCCAGTTGGGCCGCGGCCTTGGTCGGTCCGAAGGCCTTGATCCCAGCGGCCGTGAGGTCGTCGATGATGCCTGCGACCAGCGGTCCCTCCGGCCCAACGACAACGAAGTCGATGCGTTCCGCTTTGCAAAAGGCGATGACGTTGGCATGCTTTGTCACATCGAGCGGCACACAGGTTGCGACGTCGGCGATGCCACCATTGCCGGGCGCGCAAAACAGGGCGTCGCACAGGGGGGATGCGGAAATGGCCCACGCGAGCGCATGTTCCCGCCCGCCTGAGCCAAGTAGTAGAATGTTCAAGCGCGGCCTCCCGAGGTTCAATGTCGGCTAGCACGCAGCCACGCGCTGGTACACTCTCCGCTCATTTCCGGCGAGGCACGGCTTGGCAACGCATCGCGCCCTTGCGGGACGGGCCAGCTTGGCGACAGTCTCCACCATGACAGCAAATGCACCCATCTCGGCCTATCCCGCGGAAGCGTTCGATCTCGGTCCGGCCCCGGACGGTGGTTTGGTGTCGATCGTGCCCATGACGCTTGAGACGGCCGAACACCTTGGTCGAGAGACCGCCACGTTCGGTCCGTTTGCGCATTATGGAGCTTCGGCTGCCGCTATGACCCGCGTGTTTGCGCCCAACCCCGACATGGGTGCCCGCTATCAAGTGCGCATCGATGGCGCCTTGGCGGGCGGTATGGTGATCCGCGATCCCTGGCTTGTCGGGCCGTATTTGCAGACGATTGCCGTGCTGCCCATCTACCAGG
>JANNXS010000354.1:0-3070 GCA_031409695.1 Hyphomicrobiaceae bacterium | reverse complement strand
GGATCAGCACAAGGAACTACGCGCGCGCGGCCTATGACGCGCCCCGTCTTACCGGGTGACTAGCAGTCTGACAGGTTCAGAAACAAAGGTCAGCCAGCTTTCAAACTTGGTCGGGTAACTTCCGACGTTCCGGCACCAGGGCGAAAAATCTAGCCCCTTCGCCAGATGCAATCAGCATCGCGAAGGAGCCGACTGTGACCGCCCAGCCACCGCGAATCTCGCCTGCGTTATCCGATTACCTGCCAACCAAGGAGGTCGCCCGCCGCCTCCACATTTCGCCACGCACCCTTGAACGGCACCGGATGCTCGGGACCGGCTGCGGCTTCTCCAAGATTGGAGGGCGCGTCCTTTACCGGCGTGTCGACATTGAGGCGTGGGTCGAGCGCTGCATGCGCGACAGCACTTCAGCCTCTGGCACGCCGGTCCAGGAGCGCAAGTGATGTCGAGGGCGCCCTTCACCCATGACACGCCCGTCACGCTTGCCCAGACGATCTGGCCGGTGGTGGAGAATGGTTATTCCCCGGTACCGGTTAAGGCGGGCGAAAAGCGCCCGATCCTCTACAATTGGCAGCGGGCGTGCACTGAGATTGCCAGCCACAATGACATCGAACGCTGGCATTATCAGTATGGCGGCCAAGGGCTGGGGATTGCAGCCTTAGGCCTGTTCAACGCCGATATTGATGAGCTTGAACCGGCAAAGGCTGACGAAATCGAAGCCCTCGTCAAGTCCGTGTTGGGCGACACCCCGCTCAAGCGGTTTGGCCGCTGGCCCAAACACCAGCTGTGGTACCGCTGCGATACACCGATCAAGTCGCGTAGCCTGCCTGGGTTCGATGCGCTCGGCGCAGGCCGTTTCGCCGTTGCGTTCAACACCCATCCCCATACGAAGCAGCCCTATCATTGGCCTGACCGTTCGCCGTTGAACACGCGCCGCTGCGACTTGCCATCGGTGAAGCCACAACAGGTGGACAAGCTTCTGGCGAAACTCGGCCGCATGCTTCGCCCCAATGGCCTTGCTTCCCATCCCGATCTTGCGCTTGCAATTCCTGGCAAAGAACTCGGCCACACCCTTGGCGATGCGCTTGGTCCACAAGAGCTTGTCCGCGATCTCCGGGACCACCTGCTGTTCTCAATCGTCGATGAGCAGTTTCGGCGCGGCGAGCGCGATCCCTACCAACTGGCAGAGCAAGCCTTTGCGGAGTTCAGTCGCCGAGCAGAACTGAAGCGCCCCCGCACGCGCGATGGTGAGCCATGGGCATTCAAACATGCCTTGGAGAAGGCAAAGTGGGTGATCAGCCGCGGGGAAGCGCGCTTGATCCCAACGCAGGCCGCCATCGGGCCTGCCTTCGAATGGACGCCGGCCCGCAAGCAATTGTTTGCCGACGTCATCAACGCGGCCTGTGCGGCAGGCACCTTGCCCAGGTCAGCCGTCAAGGTGTCTCACTGCATGCTTGGCTACATTGGTAGCGCCGGCGGATGCTTCGTCACCGCGAGCCGTCTTGCCTTGGACTGTGATGTGCATGAGCGGACCGTCAAAGCTGCGCGCGAGATGCTGGTCAAAGCAGGCTTCTGGACCGCCGGTCCGTGCCCGGGCCGCGAGGGTCTCGCGTTGTATGTCCCCAACGCCGCCTGGGTATCGAACCGCCACGGCTCGTGAACCGGGTGGTCAAAATCACCACCCAGAACAGGTTGGGGGGGAATAGAGCCTTTCTCATTCCAATGAAAAATAACGGAAAAAGTTATGCAGTTTGCACCCGGCCGTCGCTCGAATGCCGTCCCAATGTGCGGGACAGGGGAAAAAATGACGTCGCAATGCCGTCAATCAGGGTCACCGCTGTACCGCAAAGCAGCTCTGATCCGGCCCTTGGATCCCCAGTATGATTTGCGGGAACCAGTACTTTCGCTGCGTTTGCCAATCGCACCGCTTTCCGGCGGCTCGGCTCCGCCCTCGTTCGATGGGCGAGAACAAGGGAGACGCGTTCGCGTCTCTGTAGAAGCCGTTGATCCTGAAGTCCCGATTGCAACCCGAAAGCAGTGCGATGCCCTTGTTTGGGCGGCGTCCGAACTTACGCGCCACAAAAACAGGGGCACGGAACTGCCCGATCACCTTGAAGCGAGCGTGGGAGATATCCTGAAGCTTATTGGACGGCAGGATGGTGGCTCCCAGATTCGCTGGCTTCACGCCGCGCTTACGGCTTGCTGCAACACCGCAGTCGAGATTTCGTCACTGGGCGACGACACACCTCCCAGGAGGTTTCAGCTTCTCCGTAGCGCCCAGTTCCTCAGCTCTGGCGTAGTCCGGGCAGAGCTCGATCCATGGCTCGCCGAAGAGGTCCGCCAGGAACGGATTGTGCGCATTTCGCCCGCTGCATTGACCTTGGGACCCGTCAGCCGGCGTATCTATTCCTATGCCAAGGGATTCGTCGGGCGTCCTGAAGGCGCAGAGCGTATCATGTCGTTCTGGGACGCGTATGATCGTTCTGGTTCTATGGACGAACCGCGAAAGTTCCGGGCCGCGATCACCAGGTTGGAGCGCTGTAAGAGCCTGCCGGACTTCTCCATTCGCTGTGTCGGTAGAGGGCCGGGCATGGAGATCGCCCTTTCCAAAGGGGCGCCTTCCGCCGTCTCTGAAGCCGGTGACCCCGACAATGGCACTATCACCGTTTACCTCGACACCGACGGACCGCCGGTAGAGCCGAAACAACCTCCGATCCTGGAGGTGTATCTTGACGACTTTGACACGGCTCCTGGCAAAACGTCGGGGGGCGATGCCGCATGAGCGACTTCATTCGCGAAGGGATGGCTGCTCGCACACCAACCTCCCTCCTGACCGCTGAGCAGCTTGGTGCAATCAAGGCCATATTGTCCTGGCGCGGCCCGCCCGGAACAAAGCCCCGCCAGCAGATATTCCGTCTCACTGGCCCAGCCGGCACAGGGAAGACGACAATCATGAAGGAGCTGCGCGCGCGGCAGCCCCAACTCTTGGTGCTGTATGCCGCGTTTACCGGCAAGGCTGCGAGCGTCTTGCGGCAAAAGGGCTGTGATGGTGCCAAGACCCTACACTCGCTCG
>JANNXS010000353.1:0-19815 GCA_031409695.1 Hyphomicrobiaceae bacterium | reverse complement strand
CATGCCTTGCCAAGTCGCATCGTCGATGGGGGCCATCGTGCCGATTTCTTTCGGTTGGCCATCCGTCTTGGGCGCCGTTGACGTCTGCTGTGGCGGCGCAGTTGTCTGAACTCTCGGCTGTAGTCGCGTGGCCGGCACAGGTTTTGGAGGCTCGGGCAACGACTGCGCACCGATTCTCACCGCGCAGATCAGCGAAGCGACCAGCGGCGCGCCGAGAAGTAACAAGCGATGACTGTTCCTACGCAAGCTGACGTGACTCCGACAATCTGTTGAATACTCATGAGCTAGTCCAGGTGCCGAGCGTTCACCCAGCCGACAATTTCGCCAAAGCGGATCTGGCACCATTGCTGGGTGCCGACAGATCGGCAAGTCAGCTTTTGAATTCCCGAAGTGCCAGGATCAAGGCCACCCAGTTTACTGTTGAAATCGGCAGGGCCGGGCCGGATCCACAGCTTGTCGCCGGCGTCGACGCCGACCACCCGGAACGTTCCAGTTCCGGAGCTTGGGCTAACGATCTGGTTCCCGCCCTCTTGGGTCAAGAAGCGCGCATTGACCCAACCAATCCTGCACTCATAGGCTACCTCGCACCACGTTGCATTGAACGCTTGGGTGCACCCGCGCTTGTAGACGGATGTCCCGCCAGATGGGATCGAGTAGACGTGCGCCGCTCGCGGATTTGGCTCAGCGCGCATGTTGAGCACGTCGTCTGAGGCGACACCGGATACTCGATAGGAGGGGCCTGTCGTTGCAGCGCACTGGGGTGTCGGGACGATCGGTGGTGGCGGGCGGGATTTGTTGTCGGTTGCACGAGCGTCCGCCTCGGCCGCGCGCCGCTCGGCTTCGCGGAGACGCTGCTCTGCGTCGCGCAGCTTCCGATCAGCTTCTCGCTTCTGGTCGTCCAAAGCCGCGTTGGCTGCCGTCTGCGCCTCTCGGAGTCGTTTCTCGGCATCTCGAAGTTTCCGATCGGCGTCGCGTTTCTGTTCATCCAAAACGCGGCGCTGTTGGTCGTCCATGCTTCCGGTGCCACAGCCCTCAGCCGCAAGGCAGGCCCTCGGAGGAGCGCCTCCATTTGGAAGTATTACCTCGGCATGCTGGTTCTGTGACGCTGACAGGTCACGATTCACGTCAAACAAAACTTCATGAAAGTAGCTGCGCGGACGAGATGCAAAATGCTGCAAGATGAGTGTCGCGTAGGGCGAGTTTCGCCCCGCCACCCCGTCTTGGGCCACACTGCCGCGGCTCGTCGAGGTCGCTATAAGCGCCCCTTGTTGCGCCGCACGCTGAAGGCCCCGAAAAACAGGTGTGATATCGCCACGGGTCGGGCAACTTGGAAACGCCGTTGTCCTGCAAGCATCGAGCAGCGCAATGCGGGTTTTGGCGCCTCTCATGGCCCCAACAAGAACCTCAATGCCTATTGTACCGCGTCGAGCCTCGGCATCAGATGCTGGGTCGCATTTTGGAGAGAGGTCTTTGGGCAAAAGGACGTCTTCGCCGCCGAGGTGCATGCCGTGCCCAGCGTAGTAGACGAGGGCGAGTTCGGCACCGCTCGCGTCGAATTTGAAAGTGTCGATTGCTTCGAAAAGATCGCTCCGTGTGGGGTTCTTTAAAAGCGTAGGCTGGATGCCGTGGCGGCACAGCAGGTCGGCGATAGCAGTGGCGTCGCGGACGGGGTTGTTCAGCTTGCGGACGTGCGTGTAGTCCTCGATGCCGATGACCAGCGCGACGCGGCGCGCCGCCGGGTCGGCGCCGGGGCAGGATTGCTGGGCGTGGGCGGGGGTGGCGAGTGCGATGACGGCGACCGTGGCCGCGCATAGAACCAGCAGTCGCGGAAAGATCAACGTCATCAAATGCCCCCGGATCTGAACGACATCATCCTGCCACGCGGCGCGGCAACGAGGAAGAGTCCTGAAATGCCACTCATGGCGCCAGCGACCACAGTTTCAGCGTTGAGCGCGTGCATCCAGTTGCCGGTGTTGAGGCATCGCAGCCCGACGTGATGATCGTGCCGTCGGGCAATTCGTGAGCGCCGCTGACGCCGTTCGGATGCGCGATGATCGAGGTGATGCGCTCGCCTTTGGCAGCGTCCCATAGGACGAGCAAGCCATCGGCGCCGCCGCTCAGGATTTTGCTGCCGTCGCGGCTGTAGCGGGCGGTCCAGACTTCGTCGGTGTGGAATAGGAGTGATGGGCCGCGTTGCTCGCGCGTAATGACGCTCCAGCGCCGGATGGTCTTGTCGGCGCCGGCGCTGACAAGTTCGCCTGACGGTGAGACGTCGAGCGACCAGACGATGTACTCGTGGCCGAGGAGCAGCGAGGAGCTACCGTCCGCCCTGCTCCAAACTCGAATTGTGCCGTCGCGACCGGCGCTGATCGGTGGACCAGCCCGCTCTCCTTGCTGCATCCGCCCTGAGACTGCGGCAACTGTTCCCCAACCAACGTGGCCATTCATGGCGCGGCGTGATTCTCTGCCCAATTTTTGGTCCCAAAGTCGGACAGTTTGGTCATGTCCGGTTGAGACGAGCAGGCTATCATTGCTGACGCCGTAGAATTGCAGCGAGGTGACAGTGTCCGTATGCCCCGTGAGCGTGCGTAACAATTTCCCATCTCGCGACCAGATCCTGATCGAATTGTCACCCGATCCGGAG
Source organism: Hyphomicrobiaceae bacterium (assembly GCA_031409695.1). Taxonomy (GTDB): domain Bacteria; phylum Pseudomonadota; class Alphaproteobacteria; order Rhizobiales; family Hyphomicrobiaceae; genus JABFRJ01. The sequence goes on along the minus strand of JANNXS010000353.1, from coordinate 17,171 downwards.
GCGATCAACCGCCCATCCCCGCTGATCGCCACCGCATATACCGAATATGTGTGTCCCTTCAGCGGGGCGCCTATCGGCTGCAGCGTCTGCGGGTTCCAGAGCCTAACCTCGTCGTTTTTGCCGGCGGTTGCCGCGAGCGTGCCGTCGGCCGAGACATCCATCTGGTTCGTCTGTGCGGCGTGCGCCTCGACAGACCGCAGCATGCGTAATGTCAAGGCTGGGCGCGACGGAGCCTGTACGACGGGCGTTGGGATAGGCCGCGAAATCTGTTCCAGCGCCAATGCCGCGCTTGTTGGTGTGGCCCCCTCCCGCATCACCACATCCCCGACGATCTGGTCGTAGTAGGCGGGCTGCTGGGCGTGGGCGACGGTGCGGGCGGTGGCGTCGACTTCTTGCTGGACGCGCTTGGCGATCTGGACGAGGGTCAGGCCGGGGGTGGTCAGGGCCGGCAGGAGATGGCGAGTGAAGACGCTGGTCGGAACCGGGTCGGCGTCGGACAAGCGGTCGCGCGCGGTCTGGCCGACGCCGGCGGCGAACAGCATGAACACACCTTGCGGCGTGTCGGGGCGGGCGAGGCCGCGCGATGTGCCGATGTTCTTGATGCCGCTCTGCTCGAACGGGTTGTCGCGGCAGGCGTCGATGACCATCAGCGTGACGCGCGCGCCCTTGCGCTGAATGCGGCGGACGATGTTGTCGACCGAGAAGCCTTCGTCGCGCACGACCTCATCCTGGCCGGCGCCGGGCTTCGGCAGATCGGCAGGGAGCAGGATGTTTTCGCCGCCGAGCGCGACGCCGTGACCGGAGAAGAAGAACATGGCGAGATCGCCCGGGCGGATGGCGGCCTCGAACTCGCCGAGCTTGGCGTTGAGCTGTCGCCGCGTCGGGTTCTCGGCCGTGATGACGGCGTCGAACCGGAGGTCGGTTGTGAGGGCGGCTGCGATAGCGCGGCCGTCGCCGACGGCTTTCTTTAGCGGGGCGATGTGCTGGTAGGCGTCAATGCCGACGACCAGGGCCACGCGGCGGGGAGATTGGGCGTGTGCGGGTGAGTGGGTGGCGAACATGGCGGAGATGAGCGCGCCGATGACCAGCAGGCGGTGATAGGACCATCTCACTGAAGCGCCTGCCTTCAAAAACTTGTAAATTCCTAGCATGGCAACGTCGCGGAACCGTTCCCGACATTTCTCACTCAGATCTGCGATCATTTAAGGATCCATCTCTGTAGCAGCTCGAGTCGGCAAAAATGGCGGCTTGGCGGTACCGCGGAGCCGCTGCATCTCGATGCGTTGACGCTCGTTCTCGGCGCGCAGCCGAGCAAGCTCAGCGTCCGATGCTGCAGCCGCTGCGCCACCACGCTTAAAGTAAAACTCGCTCTGCAACTTGCTGAGACGCTCGGGTTGCTGGGCATTGGCCGTGGCGGCGGCGACTTCTGTGGTGACGCGCTTCAGCAGCGTCTCGACTTCGAGCCCGGGCGTGTCGATGTGCTTGAGGAAGCCCGCCGCGAAGGGGCTGTTGCGGGCGCCGGCGAGGCCGTCGGCGGCGACGGTGCCGGGCTCGGCGGAGTAGACAATCAGCGTGTCGCGGCCTTTGGGCGCGAGGCGAGCGAGGCCGCGGCCGATGGTGGCGCTGCGGCCTGAAGCGTCGAGCGTCGACTTCAGGCGGTCAGCAAGCGGATTGTTGCGGCAGCCATCGAGGAAGACGAGCGTGGTGCGTGCGGCATTCTCCAACTGCTCGACGATGTCCTGCGCGGCGATGGTCCCGCGCTTCACGGCAAGTTCGGTCGCGAGGCGCACGTCGGTCGGCATCAGGTAGTTGGTCGCGCCGAGTTGGAGCGCGTGGCCGGCGAAGTAGAACAGCGCCACGTCGGCGCCGCGGGCCTTGGCCGCAAAGGCGGTGACGGCGGTCTCGAAACCGGCCGCCGCGAGGTTCTTCTCGATCGTGACGTCGAAGTCGAGGCGGCGGAGTGCGGTCGCAACGTCGTCGGCGTCGTTGGTCGCGTTGGGGAGGCGGCCGGCGGCGGTGTAGGCACCGTTGCCGACGACGAGCGCGACGCGGCGCTCGGCGTGGGCGGGGGATAGGCTGGCAAAAGTCGTCGAGATGACGATCGAAAACACGGCAATCATGCGGGCGCAGATCAAAGGCATGGAATAACCCCTATAGTCGGTCCCATGATGCCATCTGCAGCGCAGAGGCGAAAGAGCCTTGCTGCAGCGATCAGATCCGGCACTTGGCCCTGATCGCGGGACGTGCGGCGTCGGCCGCCTCCGCGACTGCGGTCGTGAAGTATAGTCGGGTCGCGAGATCGCGGTTCAGGCCGCCCTTGGCTTTGCCGGCCGCCTCCAAAGCCTCGCCGGCGGCATCGCCAAGGGCGTCGCCGTGGTCGATCAGGGTCTTGATCAACAACTGAAACCGCTGATCGGCGGCACCGCTCTTGGCGATGTGCGGTGCGGCGATCGCATCGGGCTGTGCATCGGCGATGCGCCACAGGGCGTGGATGAATTGGTGACGCGCCGGGTAGGATCCAGGCCCGGAGTGGGTGTAGAGATCCTGCCATTTCCTATTGTGGCGACGCGCCCAGCGCCTGCCCGTCACAACCATCCAGCCCAACGCGCGGTACATGGTCGGTTCGTGCTCATCGCCGAACGCTTCGCCGCTTTGGGCGAGTTCCAGGATCTTGCCCGGCTTGTCGTGCGCCGTATGGGGCATGGCGCGGATAGCCGCCGCGTAGGCATCCAGCAGGTGGCGCGGCCGCATGACACGAGCCCAGTCCCGGTTGGTCCAATGCTCCGGCCAGTCGATCGGCTCATCGCGGCGGCGCTGCAGCCAGATGCGTTCGTGCAACTGCGCCTCTCCACGGTCAAACACGGTTTGCAGGTCGCGCAGACCCTGGTTGCGGGCGAGCATGTCGTAGTCATCGACGGCTGCCTGCGTGTTCGAGGCGAGCACGATCGCATCCTTCAGATCTTCGTCCTCGGTGATCACGATCTTGATCGGGACGTGGCAATCGCCGAGCTTCGCCGCGTTGTTGACCAGCACGTTGGTCGACTGGCAACCGTTGACGATCTGCGGCGACGACAGCTCGATCGCATCTCCACTCGCGGTGAGTTGGCCTCCGGAGGCGACGATGACGACACCGTTGTGGCAGAGGAGAACGCGCGCGGCCTTGCCGCCGGCGATAGTCTTGTCGAGTGCGAAGGCACCGGGATTGTTGCGGTCGTTGTTCGTGCCGATAAAGGCGCGGACGTTGTCGAAAAAGAAGAAGTCCTGCGCCTGGAGTTTGCCGCCGGCCTTACGTGACACGAGATCGACGAGGCCTTGGCCGGTGACGTAGCCGAGATACCCCTCGGCGGCACCCGGGGGGAGCGGCAGCAGCTTGACGCCGGACAGTCGCTTTTTGAACTCTGGACCGACGCGACGTCCGGCCGCGATGATCGCTTCATCGCCCCAAACGACGAACTCGACGCGTACCTGCGGGAGTGCATTGCGGATGTTGGTTTCGCTCTGTGTGCGTGCGGTATTGACTGTGTTGAAGTCTCGCCAATCCCCGCGATACGCAAACAGCAGCGTGACGTGGGCCTGCGCCGCCAGTGCCGGATCAGCCTTGCGGACGGCGTCATAGCATTCCCATTGCGCCAAGGCGTCGGGGTTCGGCTTCAGCCGCTTGATGTCGTCGTGCCCAAGGGTGAGGAACTTCTGCGCCGCCGACCCGAACAGGATGGCGTCCGCTTCCATGATGATGTCCTTGCGCTTCGCTTGCAGCATGAAGATGCGCAGGACGCGGCTGGCGGCCGGCACAGCGAGCGCCTCAGCCACGTCGGCAGATTCCAGGATCGGCGTGTCGTCGATGGCGATGCCGACGCCGTCGAGGCCGAGATCTCCAAAACCATCGACGTGCGCGCGGGCCACAAGTTCACTCGGGAAGCCATAGTCACGCAGCCCAAGGCGCGTCGCAGAGCGGGCGAAGTGGGCGGGTGTGTTCCAGTTCTTGCCCCCACTGGCCATTTTCTTCAGAAGATCATCGAGTTCGGCGCTCATTGGCGTTCCTATTTCTGGCTGAATGTACTCATGCTCAAGCGCTGTGGTGACCGCTTGCGTGCAATATCGGGATGGTTGGGAACAAGGCGCGACGTCGAAACTTCAGTTCGCCCGACAGGGCTGTTTGAAGCAAAGGGGCGCGCTGGGGAGCGACCCGGTGGTATACGGCTGTTGAGGCCCGAGCAGCTTGGGGTCGCGCCACTCCCGGTCACGCGTCGTCTGCATCACGGCATCGCGCACCTTTCTCAGCATGTGCTCGACGTCGACACCCGGTTCCTCAAGGTGCGAAAGCAGAGCTTGTGTATATGGACTGTGAAGGCCCCGGCCATCATCGGCCACTTGGCCCTCCCGGGCGGCATAGGCGACCAGAGTGCCGGCAGTAGTGTCGGCTCTCGACAGGCCGCGCACGAGCGTGCTCGAAGGTGTGGCAGTGCTGCTGATCCGACGTAGCAATGGATTGTCGCGGCACGCATCGAGGATGACGAGACGCAGAACGCGAGCCTTCGCCATGTGATGCAAGACAGCGTCAAGCGTCACCAAATCGCGATCGAGACTCTGTTGGCCGTCGACGCGGGCGTCGACCGGAACGAGATACGAGGTGCGATCGATCTGCAGGCCGTGCCCCGAATAGAAGACGACGGCCCAATCCGCGCTCGCTGCTTCTCGACTGAACTTCTCCAGCAGTTGGAGGAGGCTGGTTCGGCCGACATCACTCGCCTCTTCAACAATATCGAACCCGAGCCGCCTCAAAGTGGCCGCGACCGCCTTGGCATCATTGACCGGATTGCGGAGGGCATCGGCGCTGCGATAGCGCTCATTGCCAATGACAAGAGCGACGCGGCGCTCCTTCCCGATCGCAGGCCCAGTAGCCTCAGGCCGAACACGTGGGCGTTCCGCGTCACGCGCGATGTCAGCTTGAATCGAGCCAATGCGCCACCTCACGTCGTTCCGCTGTGCCTTGTCGTCGCCGCAGCGCGGCGGCGCGAGTTCGAGCGATGAGCGGAAATCGGCGAGCGCCAAGTCACGGCGCCCCATCTGTTGGTAAGCCTTGCCGCGGTTGAACCGATGCACAAAAACCGTTGCCGCGAGGCGCACGGCCGCATCAAAGTCCTGCAACGCTTTTTCGATCCTGCCTTGGCGCGCATGGACCAAACCGCGGTTATTGTAAGCAGCTCCGAAGTCGCGCTTGGCGTCAATCGCGCGATCGAAGTCGGCGAGCGCGGCATCTAAGCGGTTCTGCTTGGCGTGGATCAAGCCGCGGAGGTTCAATGCCAGATGCGCCGTCGGTTGAGCAATTAAGATGGCTTCGAGGTCGCGCAGGGCGGCACTCAAGTCATCCTTGCGATAGCTCTGCGCCGCGCGCCCTTGCAACGCCGCGATCATGTCCGCCTTCAGTCGGATAGCCTCGTCGAAGTCGCGGACGGCACGGTCGAAGTCGCACGTCATAGCCCGCGCATCGCCCAGCAAGGCATGAGCCATTGAGTCTTCGGGGCGTTGCTGGATGGCGCGCGCGGCGTCTTCGATCACGCGCTCGGGGTTGCCCCTCTGCATATGGGCGAGCGCTCGTCCGGAGTATGCGCCCGGCCACGAGGGATTGCGGGAGATCAGCGCATCGAAGTCGGCGATGGCACGATCAAGCTCGCGAATTGTGCCGTGAGCTCGGGCACGCTTGTCGAGCGCGCGATTCCGATTGTCGAGGCTCTCGCGCGGGTCATCGATGATGGCGCTACAGGCTGGGATCGAGATCCTCGGGTCCGAGTTCTGACAGGTGGTGTATTCTGGGCGGCCCTGGGCGGACGCACTTGCGCAGGAGCCGATCAGGGCCGATATCGCCACAGTCTTAGTTAAAATGGTTTTTGGGTACATGTGATGATCCCCCGGCACTCCCGCTTATGTCAAAGACCTTACCACCGTGACAGCAATACTTTCCACGGCAGTCGCTCGTAGCGTGTTGTGGTCTTCTTGCCGGAGCCAGTTTTGCGAAGAGGGCGGTTGGCAGGAAGTCGTTCTTTCAAATTCGACAGTCGCTAAGCGGAGTAAAGTTCCTGAGCTGAGGGTCAAGACGTTATGCCTTCGTCGAGCATCATGCGTGTGTTGCGGTTAGCGGCGGTTTCGATGGCACTGGTCCTGACCACGGCGTCGGGTCAGGCACAGCCGCTGCTTTTCTACGGTGCCATGCCAGGAAGCCTAACCCTTGATGAGGGCGAAGGTGGCGGCAATCCATTTGCGAGTGCGCTTATCGAGGCCCTCAGCACGCCTATTGCACTTTCCGACCTTCCACCGCTGTTGCGGCGGCTGACAGCTGCGAAGAGCAAAGGATTCCAAGCGGCCGATGTGCCTGTCGCCGTGCTTGAGGACTATACATTGGTACCTGCAAAAGCCGGAGAGGCGCGCATCGCGTTGGTCCTCGTTATCTCTGACTACAGATCCTCTGGTTTGGTGCAATCATTGCCGGGTGCGAAGCGCGATGCCGAGCGCATTGGCATGGCGCTCTTGAAGGCGGGCTTTCAGGTCGAGTTGGCGGTCGATCTCGATCTCTCAGACATGAGGCACAAGCTCGACGCATTTCGAGAGCGCTCGCGACTTGCCGATGTTGCCGCTCTTTACACCACGGGGCACGGTGTAGAAGTGGACAGGACCACGTACCTGATCCCGGGCGACTATCCAATTGCTGAGCGAAATTCGGCACTGTCGCGGCGAGCGTTGTCTTTGCCCGACATCGCGAGATCGCTCGCCGCGAAGAAGGTCAATCTTCTTTTCTACGCTGGTTGCCGTAACGACCCGCTTGGCCAGTGAAACGATCATTCGCGCCCGCATCACCGTGACGCGAGATAGATTTCCGAGCCGCCGAGATTGCCATAAAGGGCGGGAACTTGTCGGTCGGCGCACCGTGCCGCCATGGTCGAGGTGCTCGCGTGTGTTCGTGACACTTCCGGGTCTCGGACCAACATCTCCCCCCTCGCAATAGCTCCGCGCGCCGCCTGTTGAACCACGCGCTCCGAAATGGAGCAAGCAGCCGAATTGACGGCGGCGGGGCCTGTGGTCATCCTATCGGGATGGATGCGAGGAGTTCCATCCCGATAGTCGGCGAATGGCGAACGGGCATTCACTGTGTCTAAGGTGGCCCAGTACGGTGATTGCCACCTTCCACATTCTTGTGTCACACATGAAATAGTCAGCAGTGGACGCGAATTATTCATGGCAACCCGGCGCGGAGTACTTCGAGGTCTTGTTGGTGCGACCGTCGGGTCAATGGTAATAGGAACTCATGACGCAGTCGCCCAACAGAGTTCTTTGCAGCGCCTAGTGGACGATCTCAGCGACAACGGCGTTGCGTCAATTGTACACCCCGGATCGCCCAACTATCGCGGTATTCGCTATTGGAACGCGCGCTACGACTGCTTCAATGCAACCACCTACATCAGCCCAAAGAGTTCCGAAGCGGTGAGCCGCATTGTCGCCTGGGCAATTGCCAACGGCAAGACATTTGCGGTGCGCGGCGGCGGCCACTCGTTCGCGGGGAAGTCCGCGCACTCCGAACTGGTTGTCGACATGTCGTCCATGGTGCAACATCGTATCGGGCGGGACGGGGCGGTGACTGCCGAAGCCGGCGTCCTGCTAGGGCCTGTGCACCGGGATCTCGCGGCGCGCGAACGAGTTGTTGCCGCAGGGTCATGTCCAACTGTCGGGCTCGTCGGCCATGTACTCGGCGGGGGCGTGTCCGCATTCTTGCCGATCTTTGGCTACGCCGCGCAATCGTTGCGCGCGCTCACGCTTGTGACGTTCACAGGCACCACGATAAAGATCGACGATACGAGCATCGAGCACATCAGCGGGCCGCCGCTGCCGCAGCTTCCGGCCCCGCGGGAAGTCATGACTGTTCTGCGCGGTGCAGGGCAGGGTAGCCTCGGCATCGTGACGGACATGACAATTACCTCACATGACGTTTCAGATCGACGGCTCGTCACGTTCAAGTTTGAAGGCCGGGATTCGCTTTCCGCGGTTCAAGCGGCACAGCTTATTTTAGCGCGGCAGGATTGGCGACGGCAATTGCCGGACACCTTAAAGAAGGCGATCTACTCAAAGATTGACCTGGATCGAAGTGGTCCTGCGTTCAGCCTTGTGATTACTGGGTTGATTGCGACCACCTCGGATAACTTCGACGCTGCCCGAAACACTCTCACTCTGCTGGAGCAACGGAGGCTTTGGAAACGCGTAATGTTTTCAGGGCACTTAAGCGCTGACCGGCTGGTCAAGTCTCTCCTCGATGACGAGGAAACAACGCACAATCGAAAGCGGAAGCACATTTACGGTTCTTCCTCCGTCTACCCCTCGGAACTGCCGCGTGGTGTGGTAGATTATTTTCTCGCCAATCTGCCGGAACGCGTGGAGCTTTCCATCTCGACTGCGGGCGGCGCGACCAAGGAAGGGCCTGACTTGTCGATCCAATCCGGTGAGTACACCGCCGAGTGGGTTGGGCTGACGGTTGGGCCGGATAACACCATCTATCGGGACATCCGCAGAGCCAATTTGGAAGTTATGCGTCGAGCTGGTTTCGAACCGTTTGGTCTGCCAAGCTACTGCGACCCGGCTGAACGGGCATACTTTCCGAATAAGCAATTGGTCGCGGACCTCCGTCAGCGCCTCGATCCGAACGGCATCAGCACGTCGTCACTGCTCACGTTTGACGAGTTACCAATCTGTCGATGAGGTACGGCAAAACCCCTCACAATCGGCGCAACTGTTCATTGCGTTTCACGTACGCAGCTTTGAGACACGCGACGTCTGAATCGCAAAGGTCTCGGAGGTCACCCCAATCGTATTGCTGTTGAGTAAAACTCTTTGCTGCCGCATGCAGCATGCGCTCTCGAGCCGCTTCGAACAATCTATCCATCTCAAGGTCAAGGTCTGATAATATTTCCGTAGTGCAAATGGCAGTTTCCGAGGCATTGAGTTTTGGCTGGCTTGAACACCACCCAGGCTTCAAGTGGGGTGTCTGCTGGTGTGGCGGTGGTGTAGATGCCGGCGGCTGCGCGGAGCGCGGCGGCGCTGGCTGCGTCACAGCCGTCAGATCGCGAAACACGACGCTACCGATGATCTGGTCGTAGTACGCTGGCTGTTGGGCGTGGCCGGCGCTGTCGCGGGCCATCTTGTCGACCTCCTCCTGCACGCGCTTGGCGATGGCGACGTGGCTGAGGCCGGGCGTCTTCAGAGCGGGGATCAGGTGGCGGGTGAACACGCTGGTCGGCGTGGCGTCGTTGCCCGGCAGGCGGTCGAGCGCCTTCTGGCCATAGCCGGCAGAGTAGAGCACGAACACGCCCTGCGGTGCCTCCATGCGCGCAAGGCCGCGCTCATTGCCGATGTTGCGCATAGCGCGCTCGCCGAACGGGTTGTCGCGGCAGGCGTCGAGCACGAGGAATGTTGTCTTGGTGCCCTGGGCCTGGATGCGGCGGATCAGGGCGTCGACGGCGAGCGCGTTGTCGATCACGCGATTGGCCTGGGCGGCCTGGCTGGACGTGGGCAGCCGCAGATCGGCCGGGAGCAGGTAGTTGTTGGAGCCGAAGGCGACGCCGTGGCCGGCGAAGAACAGGAACACAAGGTCGCCCGGCTGGATGGCTGCGTCGAGGTCGCCGAGCTTGTCGAGGAGGGCTTCGCGGGTGAGGTTTTCGCCCGAGATGACAGTGGTGAAGGCGAGGTCGTCTTTCAGGACCGCGGCGACAGCGCGGGCGTCGGCGACGGCCTTATGCAGCGGGGGCAGGTGCGCGTAGGCGTCGATGCCGACGACGAGGGCAATGCGGCGGCCCTGGGCAACTGCCGAGGTGGTGAGCAAGGTCAGCAGGAGCAATGCCTGGAGCAACCGGATCAAATTCGTCTCCCCCTCGCAATTGCGCCGTGCGCCGTCTGTTGAACCACGCACTCCGATACGGGGCAAGCGACCGAATTGACGGCGGCGGGCCCCGTGGCCATCCTATCGGGATGGATGCGAGGAGTTCCATCCCGATAGTCGGCGGATGACGGCCGGGCGTTCACTGGGGATAATTGCATGAGCATGTATTCGGTTCTGCGCAGTTTCGCCCTTGCCCTGCTCGCGATGACGCTTCTGGCTCAGCCTGCGCTGGCGGCACGGCGGGCGTTCGTCGTCGGCGTCAATGGCTACGAGAACTTTCCGGCGGAGAAGCAACTCGCCAAGGCGGTCAACGATGCGCGCGCGGTGGCGGCGGCGTTGGAGCGGATCGGCTTCACAGTGACCAAGGTCGAGGACCCGGCGCGCGGCGCGTTCAATCGCGCGTGGCAAGGGTTCCTCGTCGGCGTTGCGCCGGGTGACACGATCGCGGTGTTCTTCGCCGGGCACGGCGTGCAGATCGGCGGACTGAACTTCCTGCTGCCGCGCGACATCCCTCAGTTCGGCGCCAACGAAGAAGGGGTGCTGCGCGATGAATCGATCAGCCTTCAAAAACTGATGGACGAGGCCAAGGCGCGCTCGCCGCAGCTGACGCTGATGATCGTCGATGCCTGTCGGGACAATCCGTTCGCGCTCGGCGGTGGTCGCTCGCTCGGGGGCAGTGCGCGTGGTCTCGCGCGCGTCGAGCCGCCCCGCGGAAGCTTCGTGATCCTGTCGGCGGGCGCAGGCGAGACGGCGCTCGATCGACTGCCCGGCAACGACCCTGAAACAACGAGCGTGTTCACGCGTAGTCTCGTGCCGCTGCTCTCGCAGGCCGACATGCCGCTGCAGCGGATCGCCGTTGAAGTTCGGGAACGCGTGCGCACCCTCGCGTCGCGGGCGGGGCATCAACAGACGCCGGCGTACTGGGACGAGTTGTCGGCGGCGTCAGCGTGCCTCGGCGGCGCGTGTCGGGATCTGGCCGCGGTGCCGGCGCCGACTTCGCCGCCGCCGGTCGCAGCGCCTCAACCGGTTCCCACTCCGGCACGTCCGTCGGCTTCGGTCGAAGAATGGTCTCGCCTCGACAAGTCGAGTACGGCGGAACTCGAAGTGTTCCTGCGCCGGCATGCGGGGACGGCGGAAGCGGAGTACGCCAAGGCGCGGCTCGACGAGTTGCGGCGCATCGCTGCGGCTCGCGTTCCCACGCCGCCGCCAGTGGCGCCGGCCGCGCCAGCGGCTGGTCCGGCGGCACCGGCGCCTTCTGGATCACGGAGCCTTGGAACGTTCGAGAGCCGTGGCATCGCCGGCACCGTGCGCGATGCGCGGCGCGGGCAGAACCAGATCATGCTCGACCTCGAACTGCGCAACACGACGGGACAACCGATCGGCATCGCGGCGGCGGAGGAGCCGGACGGGGTCGGGCAAATGCTCAGCACGGACGGATCGTCGTGCAAGATCCGCACGATCCAAGGCGTCGGCTCGATCTGGGAGGCCGACATCGACTCCGCGAAGATGACCGGCAATTGGGGGCGGTTGTCATTCGCCGAACTGCACCCCGGAGCGACGATGACGATCACGCTGCTCGTGTCGGGGAACGACTGCGAAGGTCCGTTGCGCATCCGCGAGGTGCGCACGACCGTGCCGATCTACGTGCGCAGTGGTGGGCGTGTCGAGAAGTCGAGCTTGTCAGTGCCGCTGGTGGCTTTGCAGGGGCAGTGAGGTGCCGATCACTTGCAACCACTCGGAGGTACGCGGCATAAGTTGAGTTCTGAAGACCATCCACTTGGTCCGAAAAGGTTCTGGGATCCACTAGCTCGCGCGCATTTCCTGTAAGCGTCACAAAGCGATGATAGATCGACAGCTTGCGGGCTCTTCGGAGAAGTGGCTTGCTGTTTCGGCGGTGTCTGTATTGGCGTCCGTGCTTGAGATTTCGGCACGTTGCAGCCGCCGCTGTCGATTTCGCGCAATCGGAGCCCGGCCAGATCGGCGGCAAATGTCCCTTGGTACCGGTTGCGAAACAGTTTCAACTGCTCACGGTCGCAAGTCGATTTGAGGTTCCCCAGGCAACCTGCGCATCGCGTTCTTGCCCGGACGGCTGCGGAGCAGGCAGTGTTGGCGCCGGGCGGGAGGCCGACTGTACCGCCGACTTTGGTGCTGGTCCGATCGGTGTCTCCTTCAACCGCACCTGCGTCACAAGACGCGACAGCACTTCCGGTTTCTGCCGGTTGCTCGTCGCGCGAACGACATCGGCGGTTACCTCGGTCAGCATCTCGGGGACGACGATGTTGGGCGTCTCGATGTGCTTCAGCACGGCAGATGTGAACGGGCTGTTGCGGTTGCCGGTACCGTCGGCGGCGACGTCATTGGGCGCTGCGGCGAAGGCGATTAACGAGTTGCCGTTTGCGTTCATGCGGGCGAGGCCGCGGCTCGGCGTCGTATTGCGAGTCTGCTCGGGCAGCGACTGCGCGAGGTCGCGCGTCAGTGTGTTGTTGCGGCAGGCGTCGAGGAACACGAGGCTCGCCTTGGCGCCGCGCTCCATCTGGTCGATGACGTCCTGCGCGATGACGGCGCGGCGCTTCAGGGCAGTGACGCTGTCGATGCGGGCGTCGATGGGGACGAGATAGTTGGCGCCGTCGAACTGCAGGCCGTGGCCGGAGTAGTAGAAGAGCGCGATGTCTGCGCCCACGGCTTTGGCGATGAACGCCTGCACTGCGGCATCGAACTTGTCCGCGCCGAGGTCGCGACCCTCGATCACTTCGAAGTCGAGCCGCTTCAACGCCGCCGCGATGTCGGTCGCGTCGTTGGCTGGGTTCTGCAGGCGTGTTGCATGCTCATACGCGCCGTTGCCGATCACGAGCGCGACGCGGCCCGCGTTGGCGCTTGAAGACATGGCAAAAAGCGCGATGACGAACACTTTCGTCATTCGAGCTATCAGACCCGTCGCCCCCACACCGCCCCACATTGCTCAGTTCCTCGGCAATCCCTTGCCCTGGCATCCTGTTGTCAACCATATGCCTGTATTCATACACCGCGCGCCAGCACTGTCGCATTCGCTCATACAGGTCGGATGCCGCCCCCGATCAATGCAACCTCGGACGCAAACAGCGGTCGCATTGCTACATGAGCCAGACTTTTCTCGCGCACATGTCTGCTTCACGTCAGTCGTACCCGGCGGCAGCGGGTGCAGCTTCGACACCGCCTTCGCTGCTGCCACGGCCTTTGCGACTTTCGTCTCTTCGGCCACGGGCTGCGCGTTACTCGGCTTTTGGGCCGGTTTGCTTGGCGCGACTGCCGACGGAGTGACTTGCGGCGGCGCCACAGCAACCGGGCGAGGCAGGGTCGGGGCCTTCTTGGGCTCCGGCGAGACGTTGCTCGGTGAGCAGCCCGGCGTTTTGCAGGGGTCCGGCCTGACGGAAGTGTTTCCCCGTGGCAGCAGAACTTCATCGCCCACGATCTGGTCATAATACGCCGGCTGCTGCGGATGGTTGGCCGATTGCCGGGCCACCGCATCCACCTCCTGTTGTACGCGTTTGGCGATCTGGACGTGGGAGAGTCCGGGCGTGCGCAAGGCTGGGATCAGGTGACGGGTGAAGACGCTGGTCAGCGACGTGTCATTGCCGGGCAGGCGGTCGAGCGCCTTCTGGCCGTAGCCGGCGGAGTAGAGCACGAACACGCCTTGCGGCGCTTTGATGAGCGTCAGGCCACGCGCGGCGCCGAGGCTGCGTACGCCCGCCTGCTCGAACGGGTTGTCGCGGCAGGCGTCGAGCACCAGCATGGACGTCGTCGCGCCCCGCGCCTGGATGTCAGAGATGATTGCGCCGATCGGAAAGCCTTCGCGGCGGACGAGGCCGTCCTCGCCGTTGCCGGGCTTCGGCATATCGGCGGGCAGCAGGATGTTGTCATGGCCCAGCGCGACGCCGTGGCCCGCGAAGAAGAAGAACACGAGATCGCCTAGCTTGATGGCCGTGTCGAGTTCCTGGAATTTGCGCACCATGCCGCGGCGGTCGAGATTTTCGCCAGTGATGACGGTCGAGAAGGCGAGGTCGTCACGCAGCACCTGGGCGACCGCGCGCGCGTCGTTGACGGCTTTCTCGAGCTTCGAGAGGTGCGCGTAGGTGTCGACGCCGACGACGAGGGCGACGCGGCGGGGTTGGGCGGCGGCGGGGAGGGAGGCGAGGGTGAGCGCGGCAATTGCAACGAAGAGGGCAAGCGCGCAATTGATACGAGGTGTCATCGCCATGCCGACCAACACCTCTTCGTTGCCATCTGGGTGCATCATTGCTTGGTAAGCGGGCCAGCCGCCCCACGTTGACGGGGTTTCAGGCTGGTTTTGCGTAAGCCCATGGCATCAGGTCGTCGATGCGGGATGCGGGCCACAGGTTGGCGAGTTTGGTAAGCACGTCGGTCAGCCACGCCAACGGATCGACGGCGTTCAACTTGCACGTTTCCAGCAGTGACGCGATCATGGCCCAGCCCTGAGCCCCCTCGTCGTGGCCGGCGAAGAGCGCATTTTTCCGGCTCAATGCGATGCCCCGGATCGAGCGCTCAACGGTATTGGAATCGATCTCGATGCGGCCGTCGTCGAGGAACCGGCTGAGGCCATCCCAGTGCCGCAGACCATAGCCAATGGCCTCGCCGAGCTTGCCGCCCTTCGACACTTTTGCAAGGCACGCCTCGAACCAGAGTTTGAGCGCCTCGACGATCGGTTTCGACTGCTGCTGGCGCGTCGCGCGGCGCAATTCCGGCGGCAGGCCGCGGATCTCGGCCTCGATCGCATAAAGCTTTTTCAGACGCGCCAATGCGTCGGTTGCGATCGGCGCGTTGCCGCCGACGTAGACCTCGTAGAACTTACGCCGTAGATGGCTCCAGCAATAGGCGAGCGTCACCGGCCCACCCGGGCGCGCTGGTGCTGCCAGTTGTTTGTAGACGGCGTAACCGTCGACCTGCAGCACACCGCTGAAGCCGGCAAGAAGCTTGACGGCATGCTCGCCGCCTCGACCGGGCGCGTAACTGTAAGCCACCGCCGGTGGCCCACTGCCCTGTGCCGGGCCACCGCCCCACGGTCTATCATCACGCGCAATGGCCCATAAAAATCCGGTTTTTGTTTTGCCACGCCCAGGATCGAGCACGGGGCAGCGGGTTTCATCGCAGAATAGTTTTGGCGATGCCTTCAGCGTTGCCAGCAGACGATCATGCAGCGGCTGCAGCTCGGCGGCAGCAGCGCCGACCCACTGCGCTAATGTCGAACGCTCGATCTTGACACCAGACCGCGCCAGGATCTGCGATTGTCGGTAGAGCGGCAGGTGATCGGCATGCTTGCTGACCACAACGTCGGCGACCATGGCCTCGGTCGGCAGGCCACCCTCGATCAGGCGCGCGGGTGCTGCCGCCTGGATAATGCCCGCCACGTTATCAGCGCCCGTTTTCTCGCAAGCCCGGCACGCGTATTTCGGCCGCCGTGTCACGATCACGCGAACTTTGGCCGGGACTTTGTCGAGACGCTTGGAGGTGTCCTCGCCGATCTTATGCAGGGCTGCCCCACAGCACGGGCACGTCGTGCTCTCGGGCTCGATGACAACGTCTTCGTGCGGCAGGTGGGCCAGGATCTCGTTGCGGCTGGCGCGGCGTTTTTGTGTGGCCGCGCGTTTCAGCACAGGATCGGCTGTCTCGGTTTCGGCTTCGACCTTGGCCGCTGCCGTCTCCAGATCATCCAGCGCCAAGACCAACTGAGCGTCATTGATGCGCTCGGACTTGCGGCCGAAGTGGGCGCGCCGGATCTCGGCAAGGATCTGCTGCAGCCGTGTGTTGCGCGTTTCAAGCGCGGTGTTTGTGGTTGCGAGTGCTGTAATCGCAGTGTCGAGTTTTGTGTTCGCGGCTTCAAGCGAGACTGCGCGGGCGGCAAGATGATTTCGCTCAGTGACGGCCGCAACATGGCTTGCGCGCTCTGACACGATCAACGCGCGCAGCGCATCGATGGTGTCGGGCAGCGTGTCGCTCGCGTCCGTCATGGCACTGATGTCTTTGCGCCTGCACGTGGGGTTGGCCGTGGTGCCGAACACCAACCACAACGTCGTCGATTCTACAGGCGTGCGCATCAGCATTCTCGCAGCTGAGTCGTCGTGTCGCGGGATCATTGTGTGGCACTCGGACGAACGGCGTCGCGCACCTGCACGCGCGAAAAATCCAGACCCTCCAAGAGCGCCGATAATTGCGCCGCCGACAGCCGCATCACGCCGTCGTCAATCTTTGGCCAGCGGAACTGGCCACCCTCCAACCGCTTCGACAACAGGCACACGCCAGTGCCGTCCCACCAAAGTAATTTCACCCGGTCGGCACGTCGGGACCGGAACACGTAAACGGTGCCGCAGAACGGATCGGTTTGCATCTGCTCCTGCACATACGCAGCCAGCCCGTCCGGGCCTTTGCGAAAATCCACTGGCTTGGTCGCAACCAACACCTGTACGTTGGTCATTGGGCTCATCATGATGCAGCCTTCAAAGCTTTGAGCACGGCACACAGCGCGGCCGCATCAATCAGGCCGCGCATGCGGATCACGGCATCACCGAGCACGATTTCGATTGTGCCTGTGGCATCAGGTGCAGGCGCGATCGGCATTGACCCGACAGCACGCACAGCACCTTTGCCCCTACCGTTGATACCCACGAGCGCGGGCACAAACAGCGGCGGCGCGGCCGATGGATCTGGCAACTGCGGCCGTAGCTTGGCGCGGGCGGCCGACCGCCAGGCAAACAGCCGCTGCGGCTTGATGCCATGACGCCGCGCAACATCCGCGATCCCGGCGCCATCGGCAAAACTCTCAGCCACAATCGCCAGTTTGGCCGACCGTGACAATCGCGCTGGTTCGCGCTCAAAATCGCTTCCGAGCGCGCCGGTGCTGACGTCGCCGTTCAAGCCAGGTCGCTGATGTGAGAAATGTTTGCCCATGCCGGCATCATGACCGTGGCAAGAAAAGTCCAAAAGGTGGGAGCGGGACACCGCTTACATTGCTTGGGCATTGGACCGAGATCCAATTTCTCTCTTTTGTGAGCCTTGATGAAAGCATCTTCGACTTGGCGGTGGCCCAACCCGAAACGCTCAACCAAAAGCAAGTGGGCCTCGGCGCCCTGGGAGCCGGTGTATGTCAGGCCATCGGCGGCGATCCAGGCCCAGTGGTTGTCGGGCAGACTAATGAGGCGGGCGCGATCGCTGCCATCGGGGGCGAGGAGGCGGATGGTGGAGCCAGCCCGCGCCGTGCTTG
>JANNXS010000352.1:0-9833 GCA_031409695.1 Hyphomicrobiaceae bacterium | reverse complement strand
GCGGCTTCTTCTCGATGATTGGCACCTGACAGCCCTCGGCCGGGTATCCGACCACCAGCAGGATGTAAGCTTTCTCACTCTCCGGCCGCCCGCAGATGCCATTGAGAAACCCCATCGGGCTCGGCGTATGGGTCAGGGTTGCGAGGCCGGCGTTGTGCAGGGCTGCAATCAGAAACCCAGCCGCAATGCCAACCGATTCAGGCACATAGTAGTGCTTGGTTTTCTCGCCGTCTGCCGACGTGCCCCAACGCTGACCGAAAATCCCAATCAGCCACGGCGCTGTCTCAAGGAACGGCTTCTCCCAATCCGTGCCGAGGTGCGCGAGCGCGTTGAGCCACGCGTCGCCACCTTTTCCGGCATAAAACGCCTTTTCCTCCGCCTCGGCCGCCGTCCGGATCTGAGCCTTCACGGCCTGATCTGAAATACAAGCAAATGTCCAAGGTTGCTGGTTTGCGCCAGATGGCGCCGTACCAGCCGTCGCGATAGCCGCTTGTATGACGGCCCGTGGCACGGTCTGGTCCGAAAAATCCCGCACCGTCCGACGACGACGCATCAGCTCCAGAAAATTCGCCGCCCTGGCCTCCATTTCGGCCACGGGCAAACCCTTAAACGCGAGGTCGTGATATTGGGCTGGCATCGTCATGTGCTCTTGACCCGCCGAAGGGTTAACTTGCATGGCTCTGACGTGATTCTAACATGAGAAACTGAGCATGTGACCACTGTCGAGCGTGGCGCACACTTCTCACAGACTGCATTTATCGGAGACGCAAAACGCATGACCCGCCGCTACTTTGGCACCGATGGCATCCGGGGCCTTGCCAACAAGCACCCGATGACCTCCGAAATTGCCATGAAAGCTGGCATGGCCGCCGGCCGTTTGTTCACCACCAAACCGCCCCACCGCGTGGTGATCGGCAAGGACACGCGTTTATCAGGTTACATGATCGAAAACGCACTGACGGCGGGCTTTACGGCCGTCGGCATGGACGTGTTCCTGCTCGGCCCGATGCCGACACCCGCCGTGGCCATGCTGACCAAATCCTTGCGCGCGGACCTCGGCGTCATGATCTCCGCCTCCCACAACCCCTACCATGACAATGGTATCAAGTTCTTCGATCCCGACGGCTACAAGCTCTCGGACGAGATGGAGCTTGAAATGGAGCGCATGATCGATCTGCCCGTCGCTCAGATGATGATCGATGCCGAACACATCGGCCGGGCCAAACGCATCGACAGCGCCCAGGAGCGCTACGTCGAATTCGCCAAGCGCACATTGCCAAAGAACATCCGCTTAGATGGCATGCGCATTGTCGTCGATTGCGCCAACGGCGCCGGTTACGAAGTCGCCCCGGATGCGCTCTGGGAGCTCGGCGCCGAGGTCATAAAGATCGGTGTCGAACCCAACGGCCGCAACATCAACTTGAAGTGTGGCTCCACCCACCCTGAAGCGCTCTGTGACAAGGTCCGCGAGGTCCGCGCCGATATTGGTATCGCTCTCGACGGTGACGCTGACCGCGTTGTTATAGTCGACGAAATAGGTCGGATCGTTGATGGCGACCAGATCATGGCCGTCATCGCCGAGAGTTGGCACAAACGCGGACAGTTGGCGGCCGGTGGCATCGTCGCAACTGTCATGTCGAACCTCGGGTTGGAACTCTATCTCAAAGAGCTCGGTCTGACGCTGGCACGTACCAACGTCGGAGATCGCCACGTCGTCGAACACATGCGGCGCCACGGCTTCAACGTTGGCGGCGAGCAGTCCGGCCACATCATAATGTCAGACTACGTGACGACCGGTGATGGCCTAGTGTCGGCACTTCAGGTGCTCGCCGTCGTCGTCGCAACCGGCAAACCAGTGAGCGAGGTCTGCAATCGCTTCACGCCCCTACCCCAGCTGCTGCGCAACGTCCGCTATTCCGGTGGCAAGCCGCTGGAGCATGAGGCAGTGCGCAAGGCCATCGAAGGCGGCAAGGCCAAACTTGGCACCAGTGGTCGGTTGGTCATCCGCCCCTCAGGCACCGAGCCGCTAATCCGCGTCATGGCCGAGGGCTCCAATGAGGCGCTGGTCAACCAAGTTGTTGGCGATATCGTCGACGCCGTCGCGAAAGCGGCGATGTAGCTTTGCCTGTGCCCACAAGCACCCTTCACCGGATGACAAACAGCGGGCATTCAAGAGCACGCGCGAAGTCCTGCCATCCCTGATCGGCTGGCAGCAGAATGCCGCCCGCCTGACCGATGAGAAATCCCGGCCTCTGGCGTCGCAGGGCTTCAAACAGGGCGCCTGAATGGCCCCGGGACTTTGCCAGCGAGACGAGCTGGATATCCGTCCGCCCCCCTGAAACTTGCTCGGCCAAAGTCGCAGTAAGATCCTCGGCGCTTGCCGCAAGCGCGGCGATGATCGGCGCGTTGCTTTCGAGCGCTATGCGTTCGGCCACCCGCAGCATCAGCGGCAGACGATCGACATCTTCGACCAACAACGTGACTGGTCCTTGGATCCGCCGCACGGCGGTCCCAACCAGCAGCAGCCCCGTCGCCCCGACCATCTCGTCCAGGAGTCTTTGCACCGCTGGCCGGTCACGCGCCCGGACCGGATCGCCAAACACCACCACATTCCATGGCCCCGCTTCAGCACAAACGCGATTGAGCGCATGAGTTGGCTCGTCCCGCATGGTGCGCGCCCGATAGGTGATCTCGGCCCGCTGTGCCATCTCAGCGACACGTCGTTCCGCTTGCCGCGCCGCATAGGACAGCTGCCGCATAAGCGTCACAGGTGACAGCCGACGACGCTCGCGCCCGTTGAGCGAAATCTCCGCCGCTTCGGGATGCGAGCACAAGTCGATCAGCTGCTGATCTTCGATAAAAACGCTTTCGAGTTCAGCCTGATAGGCCCTTGCGATAACCAAAGCCGCCGCGACTGCGAACCGATCCGGCGCAGCCGATCCCAGCCGCAGCACGACGCGGCCGCGGTTTTCGCCGGCCTCCGCCACGTGCACGACATCAACTTGCGCGATCACGACGTTTCACCGGCATTGCTGCTTATCGCGTAAACCCGCGCGCGCTCTGCAAAGCCGCGCAAACGTGCCTCAACGCGCGCATTGATTGACCCCGTCGGATACTGTCCGTCGGCCCCGCGCGCGCCGGCCGCGACACCGGTCAGCAACTCGATACCGTGATCGATGCTCGATACGCCATGGACCGAGAACTTGCCGACCGCCACAGCATCAACGACGTCCTCGCGCAGCATCAGATGCTGCACGTTCGAGCGCGGCACAAGCACACCCTGTTCGCCCGTCAAACCCTTCGCGCGGCAGACATCAAAGAAGCCCTCGATTTTTTCATTGACGCCGCCGATCGCTTGCACCTCGCCCCACTGGTTGACAGAGCCGGTGACGGCGAAACCCTGCTTGATGGGCACCTCCGACAGCGCCGACAGCAGAGCATAAAGCTCTGTCGAAGACGCACTGTCGCCGTCGACGCCGCCATAGCTTTGCTCAAACACCAGAGACGCCGCCAGCGCCAACGGCACATCCTGCGCATAGCGCCCGGCAAGGAACCCCCATAGGATCATCATGCCCTTTGTGTGCAGCGGCCCGGCGAGCTTGGCTTCACGCTCGATATCAGTGATGCGGCCCGCGCCCATGCGCACGCGCGCGGTGATTCGACTTGGCCGACCAAAGGAAAAGTTACCGAGCTGCAGAACCGCGAGCCCGTTGATCTGCCCGACCTTCTCGCCCGCGAGATCAACCAGCACGACGCCGCGATCAATAGTCTCTTGCGCCCGATCCCGCATCCGATCTGAGCGTTGAATTTCGGCCCGCACCGCGCGCGCCACGTCTTCGCGTGTCGTGACCGTTCGCTTGGCCTTGGTCGCCCAGTAATTTGCCTCACGCACCAGATCCGAGATGCGCCCGATTGAGATCGATAGCTTTTCGCGATCATCCGCCATGCGTGCACCTTCCTCGATCACGCGCGCCACGCCCGAGGCATCCAAAGCCTTCAACTTATGCTCACGCACGATCGACGCAATGATGCGCGCATAGGCCGTGTCCGTATCGTCATTGCGTACAATGGCATCGTCAAAGTCAGCCTGTACCTTAAACAAGCCAAGGAAATCTGGGTCATTCTGCGCCAGGGTGTAGTAGATCTCGCGCTCGCCGATCATGATAACCTTGACATCCAAGGGGATCGGTTCCGGGTCAAGCGACTGCACAGTTGTCAGCGCGCCCGCAATTTCCGATGGCTGCTCCATGCGGATTTCGCGTGATTTCAAAGCTCGCTTCAAGGCTTCGTAAGCGTAAGGCGAGAGCAGCACCTTGCGCGCATCAATAAGCAACGCCCCGCCGTTGGCCCGGTGCAGTGCGCCCGGTTTCATCAGCAGGAAATCGGTGACCAGATTGCCGTTCTGGGCCACATGCTCAATGCGGCCGATCAAATTGGCGTAAACCGGATTAATCTCCTCGACCACAGGCGCACCAGTCACGGCCCCGGTCCCGGCGGTGGGTGTGCCGCCATCGCCCGCCGCAACCATCACATTGACCAGATAGCGCCGGTAACGTGGGTCGCGCGCCGTCTCGACCGAGACTTTGATCGGCGCATTGCTTTCTTCTTCGCTGGTTGTGAAAATAGCCAGGTTGTGGACCAGATCAGCGCTCGCCGCTTCAATGTATGTGACCACCTGCGGCAAGCCAGCGAAGGCCGCAACGAGATCATCAAGGGCCCCGACAATAGCGCGTTTGGCGACGTCTTCGTTCAACGCTTGCAGTTGTCCGCGCCGCACCTTGTCGGCCTTCGGCACCTGACTGAGCACCTCGGCCAATTCCCTCTCTAATGCTTCCATCTGTCGCCGCTTTTCGATCTGCATGTCCGGCGGCAGACCAGCGAAACTCTCGGGCTTGATGACTGTGCCATCGAGCATTGGCGCAAAGGCAAAGCCCTGCGGCGTCCGGAGCACCGCAATCCCCTGCGCCTTTGCCCTCGTGTCCAAGGCTTCGAGCGCCTCTTCCTGGCCAGATTGAAACCGCGCTTCGATCGCGCGACGGCGCGACTGGTAGTCATCACCCTCAAGAATGCTCGGCACCACTGCCCGCAATTCGTCCAATGCCGCAATCATGCCCTTGGCAAACGGCCGTGCGCGTCCCGGCGGCAGCCGCAGCGCCTTTGGCCGGTTCGGTTCGTCAAAATTATAGACGTACACCCAATCGTCCGGTGCCCTCTCAGTCTTGGCATGAACCGCCAACTGCGCCTTAATCGCTGTCCGCTTACCTGACGCAGGCGGACCAAGCACAAAGATGTTGTAGTCGTGCGCGCGCATGTCCATCCCGAACTCAAGCGCTGCGAGCGCACGGTCTTGGCCGATCAAACCCGTGATTGGCTCCAATTCAGCCGTGGTCGCGAATTTCAACGTGGCGGGATCGACCACGCGCCGCAACTCATCGAAGGTCAGGGCCGGCGGCGGTAAGCGGATTGGATCAACGGACTCCGTCTGAACTGTCCCTGGGTCAGCCTTTCCCGCGGGGCGTACGGTGACGCTCGCCAGCGCCTGTCCCCCACTTGTGAGCGGTTGCTTGGCTTGCGCCGGTAAATCCGGCTCCGTCTTCGACCCGCGCTTAAAAAACATGCCCACTCCGCCGATCCCATTGCTCAGCCGCATCTACGCCTGTCCGCAGATGCGGGGCAAGGAAGGCAATGGTGGGGCGAGACGGCAAGGGACGGGGACTGCAACGCGTGTTTGCGTGTTCGGTGTTTTAGTCACACATTTCCCGTCATGCTCCTCCCACGTGCGCATGCCTCGCATCACGTTACCTTTCTGGATTTGTCATGAGCGCTGCAAGCAACATCCGCTACGACGCCGTTGTCTTTGACCTCCTGACGGCTCTGATCGATTCCTGGACCCTCTGGAACGAGGTCGCTGGCTCACCCGCAAACGGTCTCAAGTGGCGCAAACGATATCTCGAGATCACCTACGGTTGCGGCGCTTACCGGCCTTACGAAACACTTGTTCGAGAAGCGGCCGTAGCCGTCGGCCTATCGGCCGAATGCGCAGATGAGCTTGATCGGAAATGGATGCACCTTAAGCCGTGGATGGACGCGCCGCCTATGCTGGCCGCAATCGGTCGACACGTCCCGCTTGCTGTCGCGACCAACTGTTCTGCCCGTCTTGGCGAGCAGGCCGCCGCCCTGACCGGTGGCCAGTTCAAGGTAATGGCCACGGCTGAGAGCGTGGGCTTCTACAAGCCACGTCGCGAGGTCTATGTTGCTGTGCTCAACGCCCTTGGAACAGATCCAACCCGGACACTGTTCGTCGCGGGCTCCGCGTCGGACGTGCCTGGCGCAAAGAGCGCCGGCATGCCCGTGTATTGGCATAACCGGATTGGCTTGCCACCGCGTGACGATGCGCGGCCTGAATTCTTGGAAACGACATTGACGCCTTTGATCAATTTGATCGAACGGGCGTGAAGCATCCATGTGAAAGCATACCATGCCCGTCATCCGCCCCGCCCGTTGGACTGACCACGCGCAGCTGGTTCCCATTGTCGACGACTTCGCGCTGTTGCATCACCGCATGGACCCGTCATTCCGCACGCGTTGGCTCGGCTTCACAGCCGCGATCTTCCAGACATGGCTGGACGAACCCTCCGACACGCACCTCGTAGCCGAACTGGATGGTCGGATTGCGGGTTACCTCTGGGCTGGTCGCGGCGACGGCAACACCGGCAATTACCTATTCATGCGCCGCAACATCTTTGTTTATGTGTTGGCGGTCGCTGAAGCCGAGCGCGGCGCTGGGATTGGTCGGGCGCTCCTCGGCGCCATTGAACAGGCGGCGCGCGATCTCGATGTGGAGGTTATTCAGTTGACGGTTGTTGCAGCCAACGAACGCGCCAGAAGGCTCTATCGGAGCCTGGGCTATGCACCGACCAGCGAACTGATGACGAAGACGCTCAAGGTGGTCGAGCGGCTTGAAGGCCTCGGTCTTTAAAGTGTCAGAACCGCCAACGCCTGGTGGCCGGTAACGATGGATGCCCTATTCATAACCAGCGCCGAACGGTGGCCTTGTACGTTAGGTACTCAGCACCGAATTTGGCCGCGAGGTATGTCTCTTCACGGTCGATGGCGAGCTTGGTCACGGCGAGTACAGCGATTGGCAGCGCGAGCAGGAACCAGACTTGATCAAAGGCGATCCCCAGGCCCGCAAGCATCAGGCTCATACCGAGATACATCGGGTTGCGCGTGTAGCCATAGACCCCGCCCGTAACGATGCTCTTGGTCGGACGGTTCGGTGGGATCGGCGTGCCGGCCTCGTGAAACCGTCCGCCGGCCGCGACCAACAATCCGATGCCAAACGCAATCAAAACGCAGCCAATCCCAAATTCGAGTGACCGCAGGCTCGTCGGAACGATTGGCCAAGGCCAGACAAACGCAGCCCCGCCCGCAACGGTCGCCGCCGTCAAAAAAATTAACGGCGGCCATGGCAACTTACTTGAAGCAGGCATCTCACTTGACGCAGTGTTGAGGTCGGGCATGACATCTCTATTCAGCGGCTATGGGGCGTTCCTGCAGCGGCGTGACTTTGACTGGGCCATGAGCCGCTCCAGAGGCTACGCGCCCAGCCGACATAGCCGCGGCAGCTGACGTATTCGGTTCGTCAGTCTGGCCAACGAAGCGGCCGAACACCCACCACATGCCTTTAGCGATGTCGTCCATGACCAGGAACACGGCCGGCACAAACACAAGGCTCAACACCGTCGATGACAGCAAGCCGCCTATTACGGCAACGGCCATAGGCACGCGGAACTCGCCCCCGGATCCTGCGTTGATCGCGGCCGGCAGCATGCCACCGACCATGGCAATCGTGGTCATGATGATCGGCCGTGCGCGTTTGCGTCCAGCATCAATGATGGCCTCGGTACGGTCCATGCCGTCCGCAATGCGCTCAATGGCGAAGTCAACCAACATGATGGCGTTTTTGGTCACGATCCCCATCAACATCAGGATGCCGATGACGACGGGAAGCGAGACCGGCTGCTGGGTGAGGTAGAGCGCGAAGATCGCGCCACCGATCGATAGTGGCAGCGAAAACAGGATCGTGATCGGCTGTAGAAACGAGCGGAACAGCAGCACCAGCACGGCGTAAACCATCATGATGCCAGCGCCCATGGCTTTCCCGAACGAGCTGAACACCTCGCCCATCACTTCAGCATCGCCAAACTGTTTGATTTCCACCCCAGGCGGCAAAGTGCCAGGCGCGGGCCTCGGCTTCGGCGACGCAGGTTGAACCCAACCTCGTGCTTCCAACCAACCGCGGATGGCGCCGGGCTGTTCGGGCTTGACTTCCTCAGCCGTTGGCGCGCGCGCGGCTGGCAACGCCAACACGGCCTCCATAGCCGCACCAAGCGGCGTCGTACCGGCCAGATCTCCGCCGATCGTCACGCGACGGTAACGGTCGTAACGGTCGATGGACGTCGCGCCTTGCGCCATTGCGAACGACGCTACCGTGGACAGCGGAACCGTCTGGCCAGATGCCGTTGCGATCTTGAGCGTCTCCAACGTCTGCAGGTTTGCGCGGGCCTTCTCATCGAGGAGCACGCGGATTGGCACCTGACGGTCGTCCAGCGACAGCTTCGCCAAATTAGCGCCGACGTCGCCGATGGTTGCAATGCGCACGGCCTCCGAGATCTGATCCGTTGTGATGCCAAGTTCAGCAGCGACATCCGTCTTGGGTGTCACGCGCAATTCGGGACGATCGAGCTCCGCAGTCGAAACGACATTGACCAGCATCGGTTGCCCGGCCTTGTCGATGACACGCTTGGCTTGGCTGGTAATCTCGGCTGCAGTCTTGTTGATTGCCGCACTGTCACGTCCGGTCACCACGAGCGCGAACCCGCGCTGGCCGTTGTCTTTCAGGAACCAATACCGAATGTCAGGAAAGCTCGCGAGGTCGGCGCCGATGGCTTCCGTGACTTGCGTCTGGTTCAGCTTGCGCTTTCCTTTGGCGGTCAGGTTGATCGTCAATGTTGCCTTGCGCACCTCCGCCCCAGAACCAAGGATCTGCCCGCCCGTGACGAACACGCTCTCGACTTCCGGCCGCTGTTTGATGCGGTCGGTCAACTGATCAACGACGCGTTGCGTGTCCCGCACCCGACTGCCAGGCGGCAGTTCAACGGCCAGTAGCGCGCGACCAGAATCGTCAGGTGGAATGAAAGCCGAGGGCAGCAGAAAGAAGCTGAAGATAGACGCAGCAAAGATCAATAAGCCGAGAAACACGGTCGCGAAGCGATGGCGCGCAGACCAGCCGACAACTTTCGTGTAGCCTTTGAGCCAGCGCGGCTCTTTCTCTTCGTGCACGTTTTCCTTCATGAAATAGGCGGCAAGCATAGGCGTTATCAGTCGCGCGACCAGCAACGAGAACAGCACGGCGATGGCAACGGTCAGGCCGAACTGCTTGAAGTATTGCCCAGCGATCCCGCCCATGAAGCTGACGGGAGTAAACACAGCAACGATCGTAAACGTGATCGCGATTACGGCGAGGCCAATTTCATCCGCAGCTTCGATCGCCGCACGATAAGCAGTCTTACCTTGCCTGATATGACGGACAATATTTTCGATCTCGACGATGGCGTCATCGACGAGGATCCCCGTCGCAATGGTCACGGCAAGGAGTGAGACAAGGTTCAGCGAAAACCCAAGCATGTCCATGATCCAGTAAGCTGGATAGATGGACAGCGGCAGTGTGATGGCCGTGATTAAAGTCGCCCGCCAATCTCGCAGAAAGACAAGCACGACAAGGATCGCGAGGACGGCGCCCTCGATCAATGTCTGCATGGTGGAGTCAT
>JANNXS010000351.1:0-5970 GCA_031409695.1 Hyphomicrobiaceae bacterium | reverse complement strand
TGGACGTACCGATGCAGCCCTCGCCGCCGCTGGCAACCACGCCGATACCACCGAGGTCGATTGTGCCGGTCGGGCCAGACGAGGTCAAACGACCCATGGTCATGCGACCGAGACGCGACGACTCGAGCCAGAAGTTGGCGTCGCGCAAGCGAAGCAAGTGGTCTGAGTTTGGTGTGTTTGCCGATTGGCCAGTCGCGCCACCACGTGCAGATGTGCCATCCTCACGAACCTGATTCGCCGAGACCGAGCGGGCATTATCAGCCACGTCGATCATGATGCTGAAACCAGCTTTCCAGTCGCTGTTGATTGCAGCATTGCCCGAGAAGCCGAAGCGCGTCGAGCTATTGGTGTTGTCGAGGCCGAAGAAGGTGTTCGAGCGGCCGCCGTCATTCCAATACATCAGCGTGCGGTTGACCTGACCAGACACGGTCAGCGAAACCTTACGGTTGCCCTTGCGAGCAGTCGTGGCTTCGAGTTCTGCGACGCGCTCTTCGAGGTCAGCGCAGCAGTTGCCACCGAGGTCGGCAGCGAAGGCATTCGTGCTCAAAACGAGGCCAGCGGCAATCGTTAGAGCGAGCGAGCTAGTGGACTTCATCAATCCCCCGATCATAGGGTTCTCTCCGTTGGATTCATTGGTGTTGCGGCAGAAAGGGTTCACGCGCAGCCCGGCTGCTGCATCCATGTCCACATCGAGGAGAGCGCACGCGCGTGTGCACATTCGCCTTGAAGCGGACGCGGGGAACTGACGCTACGGAGACGCTACAGGGTGCGGCGTATATCGGAGCCGGGCAACTTTCTGCCTGCCGATCCTCCCGGGTGGGTACACCACCTTCGGGAAGGTAAGCGGGGATCCGAAATTTTCGAATCCCTGCCGCACTGAACTGATGCTCGTTTAGCTAAGAGTCGCGTTGGGTGCAAAGTGAGATGTCAACTTTTACATCCAATCCACAACCCATGTGACTGATTTGCAACGAGCGACATTTCGGACTCACAGTCTCTTTGCGCGCGCCGAAGGGCTTGGTTGCGCGGGCCGACACGCGTAACCGCGAGCCGGCCCGCGCGAAGAGCTGTGGCGCGGTCGCGGCGGCCCCCAGTTCCAATGGCAGCGGAAGTTGTGGCTCGGCGCAGCCACAGCTCTTCGCGCGTGGCGGCCGGCTCCGCGCAGCGGAGTCGCCTCGCGCAAACAAGACAGACAGCCTCGCGCAAACAAGAGTGGCCCGCTCCCTGCAAAGTACATTCCACATCGTTTCAAAATCGGACATGCGGAAATGTTTGAACGCAATCGCGTCGATAACGTCGATCAGGGCTACGTGTCCGTTGAACTTGTGCTCAACGGCGGCCAGATCTTGGTTGGCAAGGCGGTCATAGCAGCTGGCCGCACGATCATCGATTTCCTCAACAACACCGCGGCCTTTGTCGAGTTTGAGCCCTACGACGGCGACAAGACGTTCCTCGCCAAATCCAACATTCGCTCCGTCCGCGTGTTGCAGGTGCCAAAGGGCACCAATCTCGCAGGCCGCCTTCGCGATCTCGATGGCTTCGACCCGTGGCAGATACTCAACCTGCAGCGCGGCACAACCTGGGAAGAGACACGCATCGCCTACCATCGGTTGGCAAAAATCTATCACCCCGACCGCTACGCAACGGCCGAACTGCCCGAGGAAGTAAAAACCTATCTGTCAGGCATGGCGCGCCGCGTGAATGCTGCCTACTCCGCGTTGGAGGCAGCCCAAGCGCAGAAGCGACAGTACGCCGGCGCAAAGCAGGAACCGATTTACACATCGGGTGTGCGCTAAGTGGAGCATTTTCCGACGAAGTGGCTTTCCGGTTCGTCTTAGAAAATGCAACCAATCAAAGACAAATAGCATTTTCCGACGAAGTGGCTTCCCGGTTCGTCGAAGAAAATTCGGCCGAACAACCACTCAGTGCGCGCGTCCGATTCGCAAAGATCGGAACGAGCTCTAACGAACGTCGCGCCCTCGCTTTTGCGTTCACTTGATTCGCGCCCGCTCCACCTGCACAAGATCACACAGCACATCGGCCATGGCCGAGAAGTCCTGACCGCCAAACCCGCGCGCACGCGCCGCCGAAAAGGCTTCGCGCGCCGTCGCCGCAATCGGCATTGGCAAGCGGGCGGCATTGGCCGCGTCAACAATCAGCGACAGATCTTTGTGCGCCAGATCAATCGTGAATCCCGGCGACGTATCGCCAGCCAGTACCTTGTTCGGAAAGTTAATCTTCAACTGACCGTTGGTCGCGGTCGTCCCGTGAATAACATCCAGCGTCTTGCCAAGATCCAGCCCAAAGCGTTGTGACAACGCCAGCGCCTCGGCATTGAGCTGCGTGAGCGTGATCGCGAGGTAATTATTGACAAGCTTCGTGCGCGTGCCAGCGCCGCCAGGACCGCAATGGTGAATGGTCGAACCCATCGCCTCGAGCAGCGGCTTCACATGCTCAAAGTCGGCTTTGTCAGCACCAACCATAAACAAGCTCTCGCCCCGCTCCGCATGCCAAGCGAGCCGTCCAATTGGTGCATCGACGGCCTTGAAACCGCGCCGCTTCGCCTCCGAGTGCAACCTGTCAGTGGTCGACGGATCAATGGTCGATAGGTCCATAACAAGCGTTCCCGGCTTGGCGTGATCGAAAATCCCCCCCGCCCCAGATCCGGCTCCCAAAACAATCTGATCCACCTCGCGGCCGGTCGGCAAAACGGTAACGATCACCGAACAGCTCGCGGCCAAATCCATCAGATCTTTTGCCGCTCGCGCCCCAAGCTTGACCAACGCCGCAACCGGCTCCGGATTGAGGTCGAGCACCACCAGTTTGAAACCCTTTTTCACACAGTTGGCAGCCATGCCACGTCCCATGGCGCCAAGACCGATGAAACCGATGGTTTCCGATTGAACAGACATGGCAGACCTCCACAACGATAAGATATTTGATCCTCGGACATGGCTCAGCCCTGTCGCGGACGCAACCCGTTGACGGAACAGAACAGGACATCCGCGCCGCATCACCAGATGCTTGACATGAGCCGACTTGCCCCGTTGGCAAACCATTCTACACGAGCTACGCGCTACGCTCAAAACAGTGATGCCGCGACGCCAGAGGCAGCTATGGCCGAAACCGAAATTCGCAACTTCAACATCAACTTCGGCCCCCAACACCCGGCCGCCCACGGCGTGCTGCGCCTTGTGCTCGAGCTGGACGGCGAGGTCGTTGCCCGCGTCGATCCGCATATTGGCCTGCTGCACCGCGGCACCGAGAAGCTGATCGAACACAAAACCTATCTGCAAGCGATCGGCTATTTCGACCGGCTAGACTATGTCGCGCCAATGAACCAGGAACATGCATTCTGCATGGCGGCCGAAAAGCTCCTCGGTGTGACGGTCCCCTACCGTGCGCAGCTGATCCGGGTGCTCTATTCCGAGATCGGTCGCATTTTATCCCACCTGCTGAACGTCACGACGCAAGCTATGGACGTTGGCGCATTGACGCCGCCGCTTTGGGGCTTCGAGGAGCGCGAAAAATTGATGGTATTTTACGAGCGCGCGTCGGGCTCGCGCATGCACGCCAAATATTTCCGCATCGGCGGCGTGCACCAGGACCTGCCCGAGAGGCTTGTCGAAGACATCGCCGCCTGGATCAAACCATTCCTGAAAGTCGTTGACGACATCGAGACTCTGCTCTCTGAAAACCGCATCTTTAAGCAGCGCAATGCCGACATCGGCGTCGTCTCGCTAGATGACTGCCTGAAGTGGGGTTTTTCGGGCGTCATGTTGCGCGGCTCAGGTGCGACCTGGGATCTGCGCAAATCGCAACCCTATGAGTGCTACGCCGAAATGGATTTTGACATTCCGATCGGAAAGAATGGCGATTGCTACGACCGCTATCACCTGCGCGTCGAGGAAATGCGCCAATCCGCAAAAATCATGCGCCAATGCTGCGAAAAGCTCATGTCACCAGCAGGTGCCGGACCGATCGTCACGGCCGACCAGAAGGTCGCGCCACCCAAACGGGCCGAAATGAAACGCTCCATGGAAGCACTGATCCATCATTTCAAACTCTACACCGAAGGTGTACACGTACTGGCCGGCGAAGTGTATGCCTGCGTCGAAGCGCCGAAAGGTGAGTTTGGCGTCTACCTGGTAGCTGATGGCTCCAACAAACCCTACCGTTGCCACATCCGCGCACCAGGCTTTGCACATCTGCAAGCCATGGACTCCATGAACCGCGGACACATGCTCGCGGACGTCGCGGCCATCATCGGATCGCTCGACATTGTCTTTGGCGAGATTGATCGGTGATCGCGAACGCGGCCAAATCTTGGGGTCGAGGGTGTTGAATTATCCACCGACGGCGCGGCCGTCATAGGGATATCGACGGAGCTGTCATTATGAGAATTGCCGTCGCCGGTTTTGAGTATGAAGGCAACAGTCTATCCAACAGGATCGACGGGCGGGCTGAATTTTCGGACAAATTGCTCGCCGACGGACCGGAGCTCTTGCGCCGGGTCGAGGGCAAAGGGCTAGCACTCTCAGGTGCCATTGAAGTGCTCCGCGCGGCCGGTCACGAGGTTGTGCCAATCTTCGCGACGCGGGGCGGCGCAGGTGGTCGGGTAGAGGAATCCTTCGCGCGCGATTGCATGAAACGGATTGTCGATGGCATCGCCAGCGCGGGGAAAATCGACGGCGTTTATCTAGCGCTACACGGTGCAATGTTAACCGAGCGGATGTCTGATCCCGAAGGTGAACTCCTCGCGGCACTCCGTGAATGCGTTGGCCCGACAGTGCCTATCGCAGCCAGCCTGGATCTCCACGCGCATGTCACCTCGCGCATGGTTGAGGCGGCCACAATTCTCGTCGGGTATCAAACCTACCCCCACGAAGATGCCAGTCGAACCGGGGCGTGCGCCGCCGGTCTCCTGGTTCGAACGCTGACCGGCGAGATCAAGCCAGTCATGGCTCTGTCCAAGATCAACGCGCTCTTGCCCGTACTCGGCGGCACGACGGACGGCAACGCGCCCATGGCTGAGGTTGCCGCCATCGCCCGCTGTCATGAAGCCCGCAGTCATGAAGCCCACTGTCATGACGGACCTGACGGCGTGCTGTCGGCGAGCTATTTCCCGGTCCAGCCGTGGCTTGACTATGCCGACGTCGGCATTTCTGGTCTTGCCATCGCAGACACGATGGACGCAGCCGAGGCCTGCGCCCGCGACGTGGTCATGGCCATGTGGGAGAGACGCCGCGCGTTTGAATTAGAGGCGTGGTCGCCGCTGGATGCCGTGCACCAGGCGCTATCGAAACCGGTCGATACGGTGTTGATTGTCGACGCACCAGATTCGATCGGCGCCGGTGCGCCCGGTGACAGCCCAGCCGTGCTTGCCGCACTCCTTGCAGTCGCGCCGAACATCGCGTCTGCGGTTTACGTGGTTGATCCAGGCGCAGCAAAGCGCGCGCGCGACGCAGGCGTTGGCGCAACGCTCAACATTGAAATTGGAGCCAGCCTCGATCAGCGATTTGCAAAGCCGCTTGCGGTCAAAGTGGTCGTCGAAAGCCTGCACGAAGGCTCGTTCACCTATCGTGGCGGCCCAGCGCGCGGCGCGCGCGGTCGGCTTGGCCCGTCCGCCGTTCTGAGAACGGGCGGCATCCGGATCCTGGCGGCGACCAACGCTGTCTACGAGTATGGCGACGAACACTACGCGGCCTGTGGCATCGATATCGGCGAGATGCGACTGGTGTCTTGCAAAAATCTGATGAACTTCCGCACCCTGCTTGGACCTCAACGGGATTTCGTTGTGGTGCATGGACCGGGCGCGTCTCCCCTGCGGCTCCAGGATGTGCCGTGGTCAAATCGCAAACGACCCTTCTGGCCAGCGGACGACACGGTCGCCCCCGAATTTATGGATCTGAGCGCAGCCCCCCCCGACGACAACATGATCGATTGCGAAGGCCATGGCCGGCAGCGGTC
>JANNXS010000350.1:0-4599 GCA_031409695.1 Hyphomicrobiaceae bacterium | reverse complement strand
CGCGCGCACCACATTCGGCATGACGACGACGCGCTCATGACCGAGGCCCTTGGTCTGCATCAGCGTAGCACACCCTCTCGCGCCAGAAACCAACGCCTCAGCCTCCGAGAACGGCACACGCTCGTCCTCAGTGTCGTGTATGACGAGCACCGGTTTGCCGACGTCGGCAAGCATGTCGCCTATGTTGATCGACGCGATTGGGCGGCCCGCAGCCTGCGTGACCTCGCGGCCAAGCCGCGATTGCAAGGCTTCGGAAAACGCAAAGCCTTCGCCGAAGTCTCGGGCGGCTTTCGAGATCGAGTGGGGCGACGCGATCAGCACGAGTTTATCGACCGCGGCTTTGCGATAGGTGGGCGATCCACCTTCGACCGCGAGGGCTGCAATAGCGCCGCCGAAGGAGTGTGTGACCATGCCCGTGAAGGGGCCGAGGGTGTCAGCAACGGCAAGCACAGCGCGCGCGCCAATGGGCATATTTAACATCCGGCCGCTTGAGCGCCCGTGGGCCGGCAAATCGAGAGCCACGACGTCGAAACCTGCGTCCCGCAGCGGTTTGACGAATAGGCCCATGACAAGGGCCTCAGCCGTCCAGCCATGAACCAGCAAGACCCGGCCCTTAGCGGGCGCGTTGTCCGAGCGCCACAGATAGGCCTGCACATGACCGTCAGGCGTCGCGACTGTGTGCGCCTCGGCAGCGTCCCGCAGTGGTCCAAGCTTTTCAGTCAGGCGACGACGGCCCGCATCAGTTGCCGAAATGCGTGGCGGCAAACAAAACGCGACGTAGGCGGCTTTGCCCGCAATTGGGGGCATGACGGCGTTGGCAAGCCAAAAACCCCAGGTGCCGACAGTTTGGATAACGCTCATGGCAGCCGATGACCGGGCTCAAGTTGGACGAAGCTCAAACCGCGTTTGACTGAAACCATAACCCTATTCAAACTTCGGGTCCTTTCGGACCTTCCGCGGTGGTACCGCCTTTGCGTCTTTGGCCTTCGTCACCGGCGCACGGTTCGCGGGTAGTTTCTTTGGGACGGCTGTGGCTGCGCGCGGACCACGCGCCGCCAGTGTGCCCGGCGGCGTGGCCTCAAGACGCGATTGGAGTTCCCGCAAGAATCGTCGAATGCGGCTGGCATTGGCGCCGAAATCATGGCGTCCATAGCGCGAGGCCGAGCGCACATCGACGCGGGCTTCTGCATCACCACCGGTCACGCGGACAACGATATCATCAACAAAACCGAGAATCATCGTGCGCTCGGTAGCCTCGATTATACCGGGCCGACGCGGTCCAGGTGGTTCCTCGGACAGGACCTTCCAGCCAAGGCCACGGCGCCCCGACACAACCCGTCGTGCGAGGTCGAACACTTCGTCGGCTGGGCGATCCACCACAACAAGTGAGCGCAAATCCGCATAGGCAGTCGCCTGCAAGCGTGCCAGCCGTTCGCCGCCATACGCCGTCGGATTGGCGCCGGTGCCTGTGCCGCGCGCAATGGCAAGTTGTTGGAAACGCGGCGGGTTGGCTGTGTCGGTCGTGATGTCGTTGATCGGTGGCAGGGACAGGTAAGTCGGCAGCTGCGCGAGCGGCGCCAACCACAGGACACTAGCTGCTATCGTGCCGACGGCCAGCCGGCCGGCGCCCATGCGGCCGCGAAACCAGATCGATCCCCCGGCGTAGAGCCCGAGCAAAAGGGCTAAGCCAGAGATCACAAGGCCAACACCCGTCAAAGCGAGGCCAACCGGCGTCGATAGCTGCCCAAATCGATGCAGGATCAGCGCCGAGACGACCATTGCTGCTGCAAACAGCCCTAACCTGCGGCACCACAGCGCCATTGGCTCAGGTATGGTCGTCGTGCGGATCATGGCGCCCTTTATCCAAATCAGCCGATATCAGCGTCGGGGCCGCTTCGCCAGGGAGCTTAGGTCACGGTGGGGGAGGAATTTGGGCCGTCAGGCTGTTTTATGCGGTTTGTCGGCGCTGACGTATTTTAACACGGGCACGGTGAATGCAGGGCAAGAGTTATCGTCAGTTGGCGTCGTTCATGCAACCAACTGTTAACACGTGCCAAGACTGGCTGAAGCCTTGGCCGCGAGCGGGTGGTCAACGGTATGAACACCTTGGTCAGAGATTGAGGTATACGCACATGAAACCGACCGCTGCACTGGCAACTGTTGGCTGCCATGCTCACGCCCAATGCGACAGAGCGCGATACGAGATGGTCAGATACGACTTGATCAGGGTCCAAGACAGCCAACATCAAAACTTTGCGTCGGCTCTGTCTGAATGATGGTAACTTGAACGCGAGGCGATGAAGCGCAAAATAACATGCATACTGGCGGCGGATGTCGTCGAGTTTAGCCGTCTCGTTGCCGAAGACGAGGAAGACACCCTTGCGCGTCTTGTTTCGGCACAGGCCGTGTTTGGCGCCCATGTCACGAGCCACGGCGGGCGTATCTTCAACACCGCTGGCGATGCCATTTTGGCTGAGTTTCCCAGTGCCGTTGAAGCCGTCCGCGCCGCGCTCACTATTCAGGACGGCTGGGGTCAAGTCGACAGCGACGCCTCCGACAGCCGCCGACTGTGGTTCCGCATGGGCATTGGTATCGGTGATGTGGTCGAGCATGGCACAGACCTGCTTGGAGATGGCGTCAATATCGCGGCCCGCTTGCAGGGCTTGGCGCCGCCAGGTGGGCTCGCTGTTTCCAATTGGGTGCAGGAACAGATTGCCGGGAAGGTAAACCAGCCGCTCATCGACATTGGCGAGCAAGACCTGAAGAACATCCCAAAACCGGTGCGCGTGTCGGTCATTGACCCAGCAGGACAGTGGCTTCAAGCGCGCCACTTGGATGCCGCCCCGACCACGGCCTTGACCCGAATCCAGGCGGCCTGGGTCACCGAGATCACTCCAGGCCGGCTCACCAGCACGCGCACCATCACAGGCGTCGCCGCTGCCCTTATCGTCGCGCTTTCGGCTCTCGTCATGCTGCGCCCGAAACGGCAAATGGACCCGCCGAGCCCAGAGCCGGTTGCCATAACGCAGCCAGCACCGCTTGAGGCCTTGCCGACAAAAGCGCCTGACGTCGGGGGGGCGCCAGTGCCCGTGACAGCCGTGCCCGTGACAGCAGTGCCCGTGATGCCCGCTCCTCAGTTCCCAGTGCCCTTAACGCGGCCGGCAGCAGGACCTGTGCCCGTGTCAGCACCCGAAGCGCCGCCGAAAGGTCCGACCGCGGCGCCGCCCATCATTATCGATCCACCAGACTTTGCCGGTGGTGCCCCGCTGCGACCGGTGCCTGATGGAAGTGGTGCACCAGCCGTTGTTCCGCCCGGACCTGAAATACCTGGGCCTGAAACACCCGGGCCTGAAACACTTCAACCAAAGCGCATGCCGATTCGCGTGTCGCCACCCGCCGAGATAAAGCGCATGCCGTCGATCGAAAAGAAGCCTGCCGCGAAGTGAGCCCTTGCATCTGTCCTTGCACGTGGAGATGATCTGTCTCGGGTCGATCTGCCGCTCGCGAACTTGGTTTCTACATAACGGCCCATATGCGGTGTCGCGCATCGACGATGAAGTTCGACGTCACAGACTGGTCAGGCCATGCTCCCACAGCGTACAAATCTCCGCATTGGCGGCGCCTCCGGCTTCTGGGGCGATAGCTCCATCGGCGCGCCGCAATTGGTTGCTTCGGGCGAGATCGACGTGCTCGTGTTCGACTATCTGGCCGAGTTGACCATGTCGATTTTGGCCGGGCAGCGCCTAAAAAACCCAGACGCAGGCTTCGCGCTCGACTTCGTGACAGTTACAATGAAGCAGCTGCTGCGCGCGTGCCTAGCCAAAAATATCCGTGTGATTTCGAATGCGGGCGGTGTGAACCCGGCGGGCTGCGCCGCGGCCCTCGCCAAGATTGCGGCCGAGCAGGGGTTGTCACCAAAGATCGCCGTCGTCAGCGGCGATGATGTCACGGCACTACTACCTGAACTGCGCCGCGAGGACGTGCGCGAGCTTCAATCTGGAAAGCCGCTGCCGGAGCGCATTGTCTCGGCCAATGCCTACCTTGGCGCGTTGCCGATCAAGGCCGCGCTGGATGCCGGCGCGGATATCGTCATCACCGGCCGTTGTGTCGACAGCGCTGTCACTATCGGCGCTCTGATGCACGCGTTCCAATGGCATGCCGATGAGCACGACAAGCTCGCACAGGCGGCCCTTGCTGGCCACATCATTGAATGCGGCGCGCAAGCAACGGGCGGACTGTTCACCGATTGGGAGTTGGTGACCGATTGGGCTAATATCGGCTACCCCATTGTCGATTGCCACGCTGACGGGCGCTTCAGCCTTAGCAAACCGAAGGGCACCGGTGGCTTGGTCACGCCTGCGGTGGTTGCCGAACAGATTCTTTACGAAATAGGCGACCCCAAGGCCTACATACTGCCCGATGTCGTGTGCGATTTCACGCAGGTGAAGATCATGCAATCCGGCGAAAACCGCGTCGATGTCTCCAATGCACGCGGCGTCGCACCGACCACCACCTACAAGGTTTCATCGACCTATACCGAGGGCTACCGTTCCGTCGCGCAGTTGACTTTGATCGGGTTCGACGCCGCCCGCAAAGCGC
>JANNXS010000349.1:0-12730 GCA_031409695.1 Hyphomicrobiaceae bacterium | reverse complement strand
CGGGCTCGACGGGGTGTGGAGCGCGGTCGAGCCACCGCAATCAATCCTTGACCTGTGTACGGGCTCCGGCTGTCTCGCCATCATCGCGGCTCACACATACCCGGAGGCCCGTGTTGATGCGGCGGATCTGTCGACGGATGCGCTTGAGGTCGCCAAGCATAACGTTGCAAAGCACAAGCTGACCGAGCGTGTCACACTGCACGAGGGCGATTTGTTCGGTGCTGTCGGCCGCGCCACGTATGATCTGATCGTGTGCAATCCGCCTTATGTGACGGCTGAGGCCGTGATGGCGTTTCCGCCAGAGTACGCAGCCGAGCCGGTGATGGCCCATGATGGCGGCAAAGACGGGATGATGCTCGTGCGACGCATCCTTGCTGATGCCGCGTCGCATTTGAACACCAACGGGGTGCTTGTGATGGAGATTGGGCAGGGCCGCGAAACCATTGAGCGCGACTTTCCCGATCTGCCGTTCCTATGGCTCGACACCGAGACGAGCGAAGGCGAGGTGTTCGCGTTACCGGCGTCGGCATTGCTTGTACCAAAGACCCCCAAGGGGAAGGCGCGGGCCCGAAAGTAGGCCTCAACCGATCCGGCCCATGGCCTTGGTGACGCGCCTGATGAACGCCTCACGCTTTGCGAGGCTCGCGACGTTCATATGATAGAGCGCGTGGTATCTGGTCGATGCCGTCCGGCCTGTGAACCAGGGCAGATATCGTGTGACGGCTTTGCGCGGCGGATCGCCCATGTACCATGCGACGTGGCGCGGTCGGCCGTAGGTGACGATGCCGTGGATGGTGCGAATATGCGCCAGCATGGGTTTTACGTTCGAGGGGTCAGACAGGTCAAAGGCAACGCCCGGCATAATCAGGCGGTCGAAATACCCTTTCAGCATGGCGGGCATGCCAAAGCACCAGGTTGGAAACTGCACAACCAGCGCCTCCGCCGCGTGCAGGCGGCGAACATGATTTTCGAGGCCGCGCTGATTGAGCGCCGTATTGTGATAATCGCGCCGCATATCGGCTGTCAGAACCGGCTCGAAGCCCTCTGCGTAAAGATCGCAAACATCGACCTCGTGTCCGGCGTCGGCCAGGGCTGCCACGGCGGCCATCCTTATGGATGCGTGATAACTGTCGGTGAGAGGGTGGCAATACAGATACAGAACGCGCATGAGGCCCCTCAAAACCAGGTCCAATTTGTAAGCCGGAGGAAGGCGGACGCAAGACGCAATACCGATTCCGGTTTCTGCGCGCCACGCCTGTACCAATATATGCAATCTATCCGAGCAGCCCGTCTCTACAACCCGTCCGTCCGCCCGGCGTCGTTCGGCCCTGCCCGGTAGTCACACTATCCACCCAACCAATTCCGTGTATAAGCCGAAATGTAGCTTTCCTCTTGGCCATGTGCTGACGAGATGGTTGCGCCTACGTGACCCGGCTGGACGACATCCCGGCCAAGGCCGCGCCCGGTGGCATAGCCACCATTCCGATGAGAAAGGACTGCCCGATGTCGATGACAACGATCAAGAAGAAACAGGTGATGAAGGATTATGCCCGCAAAACGGGTGATACCGGGTCCCCTGAGGTGCAGATCGCGCTGCTGACCGCGCGGATCAACAGCCTGACCGACCACTTTAAAATGCACAAAAAAGACAATCACTCGCGCCGTGGCCTGCTGAAAATGGTCTCCGCGCGTCGCTCACTGTTGGATCACATCAAGTCCAAGGATGACGCGCGTTACAAGGTGCTGTTGGAGCGCCTGGATCTGCGCCGCTAATACCCTTGCTTTTGCTGATGTTGGCCCTAAGGACACTCCGTCGCGCCCTGGATCGGGGGCGACGGCCTTAGACATAACGGCGGCACACCGGACGGCCGTCTTCCGTTCGTCGTCGCCCGTTGGAATGGTCGGGATACTGGGACGGGATACTCTGAATTGTCATCCGTCGGGCCAGTGCGCGTTGTTCTGGCCAGTCCTCTTTGGTCTCGGCAACTTTCGTTTCGGCCACTTTGGTGTCAGCCAGCCTGCTTAAGCTCTGGCAAGACTATACTGGATCGGCTCGGGAAGTTAGGACCACGCAGGGGTCCGGCCAACTGAGCTTTTCACTCCCCCGCGGCTGCGTATGGGACGTAAGCCGCCCCGCTGTCTGAGAGATATAATCGTATGTTCGAAACCCACCGCGTAGAGCTCGACTGGGCCGGCCGCAAACTGAAGCTTGAAACAGGTAAAATGGCCCGCCAGGCCGATGCTGCAGTCATCGCCCAGTATGGCGAGACCACCGTCCTCGCAACCGTCGTCGGTGCCCGCACCGTGAAGCCCGGCATCGACTTTTTTCCCCTCACCGTGAATTATCAGGAAAAGACCTACGCTGCGGGCAAGATTCCCGGCGGATACTTTAAGCGTGAAGGCCGCCCGACGGAAAAAGAGACGCTGACCTCCCGCCTGATCGATCGCCCGATCCGCCCCCTGTTTATGGACGGGTTCAAGAACGAAGTTCAGGTTGTCATCACAGTTCTGAGCCATGACCTCGAGAACGATCCGGACATTCTCGGCATTGTCGCCGCGTCCGCAGCCCTCACCCTTTCGGGTCTTCCGTTCCTCGGCCCCATCGGCGCGGCGCGTGTCGGTCTTGTCAACGGTGAGCTGGTGCTCAACCCGCTGATCGATGAGATGGCCAAGAGTGACCTCGACCTCGTCATCGCCGGCACCAATGACGCCGTCATGATGGTCGAAAGTGAAGCCAAAGAGCTCTCAGAAGAAATGATGCTCAAGGCCGTGACCCTCGGCCACAAGGGCTTCCAGCCGGTGATTGATGCCATCATCAAGCTCGCCGAACACGCAGCCAAGGATGCCTGGGACTTCACGCCGCCGGACTACACTGTTGAGAAGGCGTCCATGAAGCCGCACGTTGAAGCGGCCCTGCGCGAAGCGTTCGCGACCAAGGAAAAGCAGGCCCGTTACAGTAAGATTGATGCCGCCAAAGCGATCGCCATGAAGGTCATGGTGCCGGAAGGTTCAGAGCCGTCGCTCAAAGTCAAAATGGGCACGGTGTTCAAACTGCTTGAGCAGGACGTGGTCCGCGGCGACATCATCCGCACGGGTCATCGCATCGACGGCCGCGACCTCAAGACCGTGCGCCCGATCCAGTCTGAAGTCCACGTTCTCCCGCGTGCCCACGGCTCGGCCCTGTTCACACGTGGCGAAACGCAGGCTCTTGTGGTCGCAACGCTCGGCACGGGCGATGACGAACAATACATCGACAGCCTGGAGGGCACCAAAAAAGAGCGCTTCCTGCTGCACTACAACTTCCCTCCCTACTCGGTCGGTGAAACAGGCCGCATGGGTTCGCCCGGTCGTCGCGAAATCGGCCACGGTAAGCTCGCCTATCGGGCCATCCGGCCGCTGTTGCCAGCCGACAGCGAGTTCCCCTACGTCGTCCGCGTCGTCTCAGAGATCACCGAGTCGAACGGTTCGTCTTCGATGGCGACCGTTTGCGGCGCTTCACTCGCCCTCATGGACGCGGGCGTGCCCCTGAAGCGCCCCGTGGCCGGAATTGCCATGGGCTTGATCAAGGAAGGCAACGACTACGCCGTCCTCTCGGACATCCTCGGGGATGAAGATCACCTGGGCGATATGGACTTCAAGGTCGCCGGCACCGAAAAGGGCGTCACATCCTTACAGATGGACATCAAGATCACCGGCATCACCGAGGAGATCATGAAGGTCGCGTTGGAGCAGGCCCGTCATGGCCGCATCCACATCCTCGGCGAAATGGCCAAGGCCATGACAGGCGCACGCACCGAGCTTGGTGACTACGCTCCGCGCATCGAGATTATCAAAATCCCCGTCGACAAGATCCGTGAAGTGATCGGTTCTGGCGGTTCGGTGATCCGCGAGATTGTGGCTGAATCTGGCGCCAAGATCGACATCGAGGACGACGGCACGGTGAAAGTCGCCTCGGCCAATAAAGAGTCGATCGACAAAGCCATGGCCCGCATCAAGGGCATCACCATGGAACCCGAGATCAACACGATCTATAAGGGCAAGGTCGTCAAGTTGATGGAATTCGGCGCTTTCGTGAACTTCTTCGGCTCCAAGGACGGTCTCGTCCACGTGTCGCAGATCTCCTCGACCGGCCGCATCAATCATCCGAGCGACCTGCTCAAGGAAGGCCAGGAAGTTTGGGTGAAACTGCTCGGCTTCGATGATCGCGGTAAAACGCGCCTGTCGATGAAGATCATCGACCAGGTAACCGGTCTAGAGATCCCGCGCGCCGAAGGCGAGCCAGCCGAGGTCGATCCCGGCCCACCCCGCCGCCGCGAAGGTGGCGGTGGCGATGGCGGCCCGCGCCGCCCCCGTCCGCCGCGCCGGGATTGATCTGTTCGCATGAATGTTGGAAATGCCAGCGGCTGCTCCGAAAGGAGTGGCCGTTTTTGTTCGTCATCTCGTCGCTCACACGGGCCAACATGGAGCGGGCAGCAGGTCCCCTTTCGGATCCGTCAAGGGCGGCGACTTTGACCGCAGACTCTGGCCTTACGCGAGAATGATCACATGCGTCCCTTCCAATAGTCGGGCCTCCGCTTCATGTGTGCCACCGCCACGATCAAGATGAGGTCGGGCACCGGCTGCGCGTAGATGAGCGAGAATGGGAACCTCCCGAGAAGCACCTTGCGGCAGCCTCGCGCGACGTGCGGCTGGGCGCCAGGAAACTGCTTGATCTGCGCAAGTGCTTTCTCCATCTCGACGTAGAATCTATCACCGAAACCGACGCGTCGCCGCTCGTACCACTCCGCCTCGCGATGCATCTCGCGGCGCGCACGCGGCAGAAACTCAATCCTCATTTGTGCATCGCGACCAACCGACTGCGGCCAGCGGCAATTGCATCGTCTGCGCCCTCGCCCTGGACATCCCCGCGGGTGTACTCGGCCAACCGTGCCTCGGCTTCTTCAGCCCAGGCTGCATCCCAATTCACGTCGGGAGCGTTGGACGTTAAAAGAAGGTCGACGAGTTCCGCTTGCTCGTCGCTGCTGAGAAGCCGGGCGGCATCGAAGACGGCTCGTAAAGGTTGAGTGACCATCGCGGGAGTTCCTTCTTCGGTGTAGACAAGGCCTTAGTAACAAAACCCGCGCAACTCCGGCAATCTGGCAATCATGGGAGACGGCAAAAGCCATGACCGAGGTGAGATCGAAACGGGCGGATGACAGTCAGCGTTGCGAGTGCGTCATGCCAACCGTTCACAACATCCGTGACTTGATTGGCTTAGTGGTGGCAAGTAAAGCCGACGCACCGCGTCCGACACACCGGTGTCGTGGTCGCGGTTAGAGCATTTTCCGACGAAGTGGCTTCCCGGTTCGCCGTAGAAAATGCGACCAACCAACCACTTAGAGCGCGCTTCCGATCCTGAAAGATCGGAAAGTGCTCTAGAACCCCCACCACATGCCTCACACCGCCCGAGAACCGCTGACCTCGGTTGCCTTGACCGTGCGTGGTTTGGGGCGTGGGGCAAACGAGTTGGCCCAGCCATAGGCGAACATGGTCAGCAAGGCTGACGCCATGAAGAAGTAGATGCCGGGCTCGGGTTGGGCTGCGGTGTAGCCCGATGAGTTGACGTAGAAGACGATCAAAGCAAGCACCATCACGTCAGTCATGGAATAGCGGCCGAGCCATTCCATGGCGGCAACGGATTTGACGCGGAATTCGTGGTTCATATCGGGCGACGTCACCAGGGTCAGCAAATACAGCAACTTGAAGAATGGAAACACGATGGAGAATGCGCCAATCACAATACACAGGAAGAGCTCGTCGTTCTGATACAGCGCCCACAAAATGCTGGCGATGGAGTGTTCGTTTTTCCAGACATAAACCGTGGTGAAGCGGATGGCCGGCAGGATGATGCCGAGCGCGAAGAACACGGTTGCTAGAATGATCAGGAAACTCAGGATGAAATTGCGCAGCGGCGTTTGGCGGGGGGGTGGTGAATCAAGCACCTCGGAGGCGGCGACGATGCGCCCGTCGTCGACCTCGGCCTTGAGCCAGGAGTAGGCTAGGATCATCAGCAGCACGGCGGCTGTAAAAAAGTAGACGCCGTTGAGCGAGCGCGCATCATAGACCCCCTGGCTCTTGATAAAGAAGATCGTCAAGGACAGCACGAGCACATCGTGCATCGACCACTTGCCGAGCCATTCGAGCGCATGCAGCCCGCGTCGCCAGCGTTTCAGTTCGCTCAACGGCAGCGTTGCCAACAGCAGCAGGTAGAACAACTTGAGCACCGGTAGCGCGATGGAGAACACCGCGACGGTGAGGCCGAGCAGGTATTGCTCCGACATGAGCAATGACTGAACGGTCGTCGCCAGCGAGTGTTCGTAGGTAAAGAAAACGAACTTCGTCAACTTGATGATCGGCAACGTCACGCCCAAGGCGAGGCAAACAGCGGCCGCCAGGATCGCCATACTGAGTAGAAATCTGCGCCCGCCCAAGGTCATCCCGTTCTCCCGGCCCCGCACCGGTGCACTTCACGCCGCACATCCGATCAGAGCAAGCGCGCAACGGCGGAACTGTGGCAGGCTTCAACTTTCGTCGCGACGGCCGTCGCAGCCGTCATGGGCGCTGCGTCCCCGCTTGCAAGAGTGGCCCGCTTGCAAGAGTGGCCCGCGTGCAAGAGTGACCCGCGTGCAGGAGCGGCCTGAGAGCTGATCGCACAAGGACCAAGCCCTCAAAACCAAGCCTTTTCACCCACCACGTACTCGCTGTGGAACTGCTGGTCGTCTTTGACGAGGTAGATGATGCACTCGATGAAGGCGATTACCCCGACGACGAGGGTTGGCAGAAACAGGAACATGCCGGGGAAAAAACAAAGCAGCATGATCACGCCGGCGGTGTTCTTGCCGAGATAGAACTTGTGGATGCCAAGGACGCCCAAGAAGAACGCCAGGAGGGCCGCAACGATACGGTTCTTTTCGCCCGTTATGGTCGCTGCGCCGCCAAGCGGATAAATGTCGACGGCCATGCCGTTCGGGCCGGGATGGAAATCCGCCTCGCGGCCGGTGACCAACATGGTTGCCCCGCCGCGGATGTCCGCCATGGCAACAGTGTAGCG
The DNA here is from genome assembly GCA_031409695.1 of Hyphomicrobiaceae bacterium. Taxonomy (GTDB): domain Bacteria; phylum Pseudomonadota; class Alphaproteobacteria; order Rhizobiales; family Hyphomicrobiaceae; genus JABFRJ01. The sequence continues at coordinate 5,640 of JANNXS010000349.1, read as the reverse complement.
GTTGCCGTCGTCGCCGCTGATCAGGCCGGTGCCGGATTTAAGGTCGTAACCGAGTACTTTGCCGCGCATTTGGGTCCCCGTGCCTGAATCGAATATCAGGCACAGTAAGGGCGCGGCACCCGCAGGTCAAAACCCCGCCGCGTGTGCCGCAAGTGGCAAGAACGCGAGTATGGCGGCCGCCGCGAATGCGGCCAGGGCGACCGCTGTCAGCCAGGCATCTGTGGACGTCATGGTCGTCACCCGTAAAGTGCAGCGCCAATGCCCTGATCACAACTGAGGAGCGTGACCCGTCGGATCAAGGCATCGGCGCGGGGCGGACCGGATAGGGGGCCGCCGTCCCATCTCTTGAACCAGATATTATGGTTTTGACCCTGACGGAAAGCTGAACAGCTGTCTTAGTCTTTGTTCAGGGATCGGCGGCGGATGGCAACTGCCCCGATTACAAGACAGGTCAGGGCGAGGCCGTACCAGGTCAGCGCGTACTCAAGGTGCCGGTTCGAGATCACCTGCTTGCCGGCCATGGGATAGGGCAGGCCAGCGGCTGGAATCGGGCCAGTCATATCGATATAGTAGCGCCGCTCCAGTCTTAGATCCGTAGGCTTTTCAGCCGGAAACTCGACCGGATCGCGAACAAAATAAACGTTTTTTATCAAATCGTTAGATCCAGAAAATCGCCCCCGCGCCTCGGCCAGCCGCAGCACGCCCGTCACGGTGACATCACCTGCCGGCGGCAGGTCCGCCGTCTTTTTCTCGGTGGGTATAAAACCTGTATTCACCCACAAACGCGCCCCGTCACCTGCCGGATCGAAGCGTCGAAACACCCAGTATCCGTTGCCCTGCAGACCGTTCGCCTGCCGCGGGATGGAGATGAAGATATGCACCTGGGTCGGATCAGTTATGCGGCCCGTCAAACGGATCGGACGGAAATCGCAAGGGTCCTCTAGCCCTTGCGACGGTCGGCAGCCAAGCTCCGCCGCGTCAAAGGCCGTTGCCGGTGCCAGCACCTGCCGCTCGGCGATGGTGCGCAACAACTCTTCTTTCCAGGCGCGACGCTGCATCTGCCAGGTCCCAAAGCCCGCCAGGATCGCGAACACGAGGGCAATTGCGATGTAGGCCGCAGGGCCAGTTTTAAGGGATGCGGTCGGTGCAATTTTCACGGCGGGCCGCCTGGTGGCGCCGCCCCTTTGGGGACGGCATGAGGTGGGGACGATAGCCAACTGTACGGTTCGAGCGCAGCTACCACGACCGCACGACATCTGTGGGATAAAACATAGGGGCCACGCACGGGGACAACCCTTGATCCCAGGGCATTTCAGTTCTGCGACGGTCGTCGCCACACCCTCGCTGTGATCTTCAGCCGTATGCCCGGACATTGTAGCACCGTCTTGCCAAACGAACTCGAACCGCTAAGTTGCGCGGATGGCACACACTCGCTTGATCGTCGTTCGCGCCGCCTGGGATCCTGATGCCTTGGTGTGGGTTGCCACTTCGGATGATTTGCCTGGCCTCGTTACCGAAGCTTCTACGTTCGAAGCCCTGCGCGCAAAGGTGCCCGTTATGGCGGGAGAATTGTTGGAACTCGAGGGAGACACTGGTGGGCTTCCCGAGATCCCGATTCATCTGATCGCCGAGCACACGTTCCGTATTCCCAATCCGCGAGCTGCGTAATGCCGGGTTAGACGCCAGATGTCCGTCGCATCTTGCGCGAACATTCGTGCACATTAGTCCGGCAAGGCAAGGGGGACCATGAAATATGGCACAGCCCGATCACGAACCGGAACCTCACGGTAGATGGCAACATCAAGTCGCGCCACACAGCGAATTCGGTGATGAAGCAGGCTGGTATCGCGTTCAGGTTCTGAGAGGTGGCGGAGGGTGCAGCAGTCTAGCGCGTTTGCACCCGCTGCCACGCCAAACCCGAGCCGGCCGTCAAAGTCGTAGGACTAAAAATTTGCCGAATCATTGAGGTTAGACACGATTTGGGATGTAACGTATCGCTGTCCGCGGGCATCCACACTCCTGAAGAAAACAACCAGGGGGTCGTGACTGACTTTGGCGGACGCGCGCAGAATATTTCAGAATCGCAAGCTCAGGGTCAGCACCGCCGAGGATTGACGCTGCCCGGCCCGTGCTCGAAACCCATCCCATGCCTGCCGCCCCTCAATCCCCGCTCTTGCGGCGTGTCATGAATGCCAGCCGCTCGAACAGGTGTACGTCTTGTTCGTTTTTCAACAGCGCGCCGTGCAGCGGTGGGATCAGCTTGCGCGGGTCTTGCTCACGCAAGGTCTCAGCGGTGATGTCCTCGTTCATGAGCAGTTTCAGCCAGTCGAGCAGCTCCGAGGTCGACGGCTTCTTCTTGATGCCCGGCACGTCGCGGATGTCGTAAAAGATTTTCAACGCCTCCTGCACGAGGCGGCCCTTGATGTCCTTATGGTGTACATCGACGATCGCCTTCATCGTCTCGGTGTCAGGGAACTTGATGTAGTGGAAGAAGCAGCGACGCAGGAACGCGTCCGGCAGTTCTTTCTCGTTGTTGGATGTGATCATCACGATCGGGCGTTGAACGGCCTTAATGGTCTCGCCGGTCTCGTAGACGAAGAACTCCATGCGATCGAGTTCCTGCAGCAAATCGTTTGGGAATTCGATGTCGGCCTTGTCGATCTCATCGATCAACAGCAGCGGGCGTTGGGGCGCCGTGAACGCTTCCCAGAGTTTGCCCTTGCGGATGTAGTTCTTGATGTCCTTGACCTTCTCGTCGCCAAGCTGGCTGTCGCGCAGGCGCGAAACAGCGTCATATTCATAGAGGCCTTGCTGCGCCTTGGTGGTGGATTTGATGTGCCACTCGATCAGCGGGCAGCCGAGCGCCTTGGCGACTTCGATGGCGAGGACCGTCTTGCCTGTACCCGGTTCGCCCTTGATGAGCAGCGGTCGCTGCAGGGTCACGGCGGCATTGACGGCCACTTTCAGGTCGTCGGTTGCGACGTAATTCTTTGTGCCGGTGAACTTCTGCATGGACATGCGGTTGGCCTTGGGTCTCGACGGGCGGTGACACCACACTAGACATGCAGGCCGCCAGTGGGAATGGTCACTCGGTCGCAGGCCTACCCATCGGTACATATGACCTCTGATGCTCGACACGGAGACACGCAATGACCCTACCAACCCTGGATCACTGGAGCGTCGGCGTGCTGCGGTTCTGGTTTGAGACCATGACCGAGGCCCAATGGTGGTCAAGCACGCCCGAGCTCGATGACCAGATCCGTATGCTGTTCTTGAGCGTGACGCGCAACGTCGCTGGCGATGACATCGTCCGACTGACGCGAACGCCGCGCATCTCGCTGGCGGCCGTGATCGCGCTGGATCAGTTCCCACGCAACATGTTTCGCCGGACGGCTGAAGCCTTTGAAACCGACGCCAAGGCCCGGCGGGTTGCCGAAACGGCAATCGACAAGGGGCACGATACGCTGTTGACGTCAGCCGAGCGACAGTTCCTCTACATGCCCCTCATGCATGCGGAGGACCACGCGGCGCAAACGCGCGCCGTTGCGCTGTTCACGGCACTCGGCCTTGAGGGTAACCTCCGGGCAGCGATCGATCACAAAGCGATCTTCGACCGCTTCGGGCGCTTCCCGCACCGCAATGAGGTCCTCGGCCGCAAGAGCGCGCCGGAGGAAGAAACGTACCTCGCGAGCGCAAAGCGCTACGGGCAGTGAGGCCGATGTGCCATTATGGGTCCAGGGCGAAGCTTTGGTCCAGGATGCTCGAAGGACTGAAAGTCCTTCGAAATCACCCGCAGGGTGACGTCACAAACGCCATCAATCGCGCAGGATCTCGTGGCACAGCCGCACCTCGCCACCTTCGGCGATGAAGGCGCGCAACAGACTTTCACTCGCGCGTCCAGCTTTGCGGCTGGCAAACACAGCCATCTGAGCCAACCGAGCTGCACGATTTTCCTTGAGCGCCTCAAGCGTCCAGGTCACGTCGGCGCCATAGCAGACGGGGCCCGCCGCTTCGCGCCAGAACAGGCCGACATGCCCGAGTGCATGGCCTGGCAGCTGGATCGCGAGATAGGACCCATCGCCAAAGATGTCGTGACCAAGATTGAGGCGGGTCCAAGTCGGCTTGAGCGCAAAATCTTCGATGGGCACTATGCGGCTCCAAATATCTGGCGGCAAAATTTCCGAGAGCACACCGTGGCGCAGCAACCGCAAGCGTCCCATGGCTGCAATCGCTTTTGATGCTGTGCCGGAGGCAATGATGCGCGCTGCGGGAAACGAAGCTAAATTTGCCACGTGGTCAGGGTGGAAATGCGTGAGCACGATGGTGCGCACGTCGGCGGGCGACTTTCCCAGACGTTTGAGAACGGCTGCGGGCTGGCTCTCGGCGTTCAATGTCGACCGGAGCATGGCATGGTGGAACCGCACGCTGCGACTGCGCCCAACGCCTGTCGTCACAGCCGGACCATAGCCGGTATCGACGAGACAGAGACCGTCCGCACCGCGGTCGATCAGCCCGAAGCGCACACTGATGCGCAGCCTCTGAAGGCCGCCGCCGCGTAGGACGAGCCCACCGATTACCCTAAGCGACGCGCAATCATAAAGTTGCATGAGACCTTGAGCTGCATGAGGGATCACCCGAGGCCTGCAAGCAAAGACAGGATCGGCCCAGACTGTCACGCCCAGACTCTCACGCCATAGCGGCGGTGAGATGTATTTGCCTTTGGCGACCGCGCGCGGATGGCATGCGGCCGCGCGTGGTATCAGGTGGTCATGCGTGCGGTGAAGACAACATCAGCGCCATCGCGCACTGCGCTGAGTGACATGTCGGCGCCAGCCGTCAGCCGTTGCATGTAATAAAATTGGATGTTCATGGCATCGAGTTCGCCGTCGGCGCCGGACAACACTTTAGCAAGCGCATCCGGCACTTTCGCCCCCGTCCCCGTGCAACGCACGATGAACAGCGGCTTGGCCGCAGTGCCGGTCATGGCCGCCTGGATTTCACCGCCCCTTGGCAACGCCGCGATCGCCGCCGCGATCATGTTGAGGAACAGTTTGCCTTTGTCCTTCTCGACCATGGCCGCCGGAACGTTCCATGTCAGGCGGTGTTTGCGGCGGCCGTTGGCGTCGGCGGGCGACACATAGCGCTGGACGATGTCCTGCGCCTTGCCAAGGTCAATTGGCGTTGTCTGGGGACCAGATGCCCCGAAAGCCACCCGGGCAAACTCAATGCGCGCCGACGCCTGCGCTGTCACATTGCGGATCATGTCCATGGCGAACTTCTGATTGTCAGCGTCGCCCTCGTCGAGCATCTGCAAGCCATGACTGATCGCGCTCACAGGGTTGATTGCATCATGACAAATTTTAGATGAGATCAGGGAGGCGATCTCAAGATCAGTTGGCTGAACACGAAGTGTCATGGCGAAGGGGTCCCAATAGAGCGAATCACGTGCGGGCGGCGGCGCACGTGTCTGGATGGCGATGGCGGGTGGCGGTCGGTGTATCAGCCTCTCGCCAGCGACTGTTGGGCGGCAGCGCGTCGGAGGCAGGTGTTTAAAAGCTACCTGCTTCGCGGCCTCGCTGCCAACAGCCAATCCATTGCAGGCGTACGTTGCCGTATGGTTAAGGCAGCACTATGCTTTTT
>JANNXS010000348.1:0-10359 GCA_031409695.1 Hyphomicrobiaceae bacterium | reverse complement strand
CATGAAGGCGAAGGCCACGTAGTTGTGCAGCCACTTGAAGCCAGCGGACAACGAGGCGAAGGCTTCCTTGCCGATGACGGGCATCAGCACATCTCGGCCGTAGAGGACGTTCAGCCCGGTAATGGCCAGAACAATGAAGGACGATGCAAGCAGCCAGTGGCCCGTGCGATCGAGGTTGCTGAAGCGCTGAATTGTGCGACCCGACCAGCCGCCTTGAATGCGGATCTTGCCCTTGACCAGGTAAAACAAGGCAAGCAGCACCAGCACACCGCCCATGGCATAGGCGCCATAGGTGACAAGTGGGCCATTGCGGAAGTTACGCCATGATTCGCCGCCGGATTGGACCAGCACACCGGATTGCTTGTCGGGGATCGACACGTTGCCCTGCACACCTTTGCGGATGCCGCCCCAAAGATCGTCGGCCGGTACTGCGCCGCGGCCGCCGGGCTCGCTGGCATCCGCCTTCGGCGTAGCGTTCTGCACGGCACCAGCGGGCGGGCGCACGCTCGATTGAGCCACAGCAAAGTCGGCCGATAGCAGTATAAGCAGCGGCAGAGCAAACACCGCGTGCCAAAAGCGCGATGCTGTCAGATAGTTTCGAATGTGGCGCATGGTGATCTCTACACGCGTGGACGTCGTCGGCAGGGCCCGCATCAGCGCAACAACATGCCGCGTTTCTGCAGATCCTCGACTTGCTGCTTCGTGAGCGCCGGCATGGCCTCGCCTTTGTAGACGCCGGGCGTGAACGCCGTCGGCCGATTGGCGTCTTGCGGGCGGCAGGCAGCGGCAACGACGGAAAGAAGACCGAGGCCGATAAACGCGCAATGCCTTCGCTGCAAGTGGGTCATTCTGCTGCCTCGCGCGGATGATCAGTTGCCGACCGATCAACGCCCCCCTTCGTGCCGCCGCCTTTGGGGCGCGACGTCGCAATTGCCCCATCGGGGTCTGCCGCACGTTCCGCTCCGGACCGCGGGTCCGCACCCCGCCCGATTGTGTAATCGCCATCCGGAAACCGTACCAAGTAATCCGGCGGCAATTTAAAGGTCACAGTTGGGTCGCTGACCATCAGAAGCCTCCCAGTGCACGCAAAGCGTGCGCCTTTCGTTCGTCTAGTTCCAGATATAGTTCGTGATGCTCGTTGGGACAACCGTGCGGAACAAAGCCAAGTCTTTGGTAAAAGCCAACCGCCGCCGGCAGCGAATGCAAACCAAGAGCACCACCCTCGCCTCCGGCGAACGTCCGGGCACTTACATACTGCAGCATCAACGTGCCCAGGCCACCGAATTTTCGCCCTGGGTCATCCGTCCGATTCCATGGGGCCACCTCCAGAAAACTGACATAGGTGATTGGTCCGTGCCGTGTGCCTGGACAATTCACAGTCTTCTGTGATTGGAACTGAACCATTGCTTCTAGTACCGGCCCAAATCCTACCGCGAGTATCGTCGCTTCGGGATGGAAAGAGTAAACTGACGGCCAAGCGAACGCTGGACCGGATACTCCGAACGACGCTGCACACTCGACCCAGTGACGTGCCGCCGGGATTACAAATTCGATCGAGGTCGCACGATAGATGTGCAATCTAACACCGACTATCCCCTCGTCGCGGCTCAGCGAGGTGGCATCAAAATCAAACAGCTTTACCGCTCGGATTCCGGGATCAATCATTGCGCCTCAACGTCCCGACGTCGTGCTATCCGCCAGGCCGACTGTTTTACCCGCTCTGGCCGGGATAGGCCTTGCCCCAACCCCAGGCGCCTGAGCCAAAGCCACGTGTTACCACGCGTTCGCGATAGATCGCCGACACCACATCGCCGTCACCCGCGAGCAGGGCCTTAGTCGAGCACATCTCGGCGCACAGTGGCAGTTTGCCCTCGGCCAAGCGGTTGCGGCCATACTTCACATTCATCTTGGCGACGTCCTTCTCAGGACCGCCCGCGCAGAACGTACACTTGTCCATCTTGCCGCGTGAGCCGAAGTTGGCGGCTTGCGGATATTGCGGCGCGCCGAACGGGCAGGCGTAGAAGCAATAGCCGCAACCAATGCACAGGTCCTTGCTGTGCAGCACCACGCCTTCGGACGTCTGGTAGAAGCAATCCACCGGGCAAACCGCCATGCACGGCGCGTCTGAGCAGTGCATGCAGGCGACCGAGACCGAGCGCTCGCCCGGCTTGCCGTCGTTGATGGTGACGACGCGGCGGCGGTTGATGCCCCACGGCACTTCGTGTTCGTTTTTGCAGGCGGTGACGCAAGCGTTACATTCGATGCAACGCTCGGCGTCGCAGAGGAATTTCATCCGTGCCATTGGTGTCCGCTCCCCTTAAGCCCGTGAGATTTTGCAAAGCGTCGTCTTCGTTTCCTGCATTTGCGTGACAGGATCGTAGCCGTAGGTCTGCGCTGTATTGGTCGATTCGCCGAGCACGTAGGGGTCAGTGTCCTTCGGATATTTACTCCGAAGATCCTTGCCCTGGAAGTGGCCAGCGAAGTGGAACGGCATGAAGGCAACGCCTTTGCCGACGCGCTCCGTGATCATGGCCTGCACCTTGACCTTGCCCTTCTCAGGGCCTTCGACCCAGACCATCTGCCCGTCCTTGATGCCGGCATTGTTGGCGTCCGCCGGGTTGATCTCGACGAACATGGTCTGCTGCAGTTCGGCAAGCCAGGGGTTTGAGCGGGTTTCATCGCCGCCACCTTCGTATTCGACCAAGCGCCCGGAGGTCAGCACGATCGGGTACTCTTTGTGCGCGTTGTTGGCGATCGCGGCCTTCTGGATCTTTTCAAACAACAGCGGCAGTCGCAAACCCTTACGGTCAGCATGCGTCGGGTATTTGGCGACCAACTCTGCGTTCGGCGAATACAGCGGCTCCCGATGCAGCGGCACGCCGTCGGGGAAGTTCCAGACCACCGCGCGCGCCTTGCCATTCCCGAATGGCGCCAAGCCATGTTTCAGCGCAACACGCTGGATGCCACCCGAGAGGTCGTTGGTCCAGGCGACAGCGTCAATGTTGTTGCCGCCGATTTTGGTGATGGTCGCCATCTCGTCGGCCGAGAGATCCTTGTCCCAGCCGAGCTTTTTGAGCATGCCCATGGTGACTGCGGGGTGGCCGGCTTTGAGCTCGTTGCCAACAGGGTAGCTGTCGACGGCCAAGAGGCTATCGACCTTCTCGTCGTTTTTGACCCACTTGTCGGGCGCGTTGCCCTTGGCCGAGACGCCCCAATTTACGCGGAAGTTCAGGCCACCCTCTTGGACGTGCTTTGAGGTGTCGTAGAGGTTGGCTGTGCCCGGGTGGCCCTTCTTGCCATTGCCCATGGCCATATCGGCTGTGCCCCAGCACGGCCAAGGTAGACCATAGGTTTCGCCATCCGCCGGACCGCCCGTGGCTTTCAGGGTCACCTTGTCGAAGGTGTGCTGGTTGGCCATGTGCATCTTCAGGCGCTCAGGCGACTGGCCGGTATAGCCGATCGTCCACATGCCCCTGTTGAACTCGCGCGTGATGTCCTCGACCACAGGCTCGGTTGAGTTCGGTTGCAACTTTATGTTTTTGAACATCTCCTTGTCGAAGCCGAACTTGCGCGCAAACAGGTACATGATCTCGTGATCAGGCTTGGCCTCAAAGAACGTGAAGATTTTCTCGCGCCATTGCAGCGAACGGTTAGACGCCGTCACGGAGCCATCGGTTTCAAGTTGTGTTGCGGCCGGCAGCAGGTACACCCCGTCAGTGCGATCATGCATGATCGCCGAGGCACTCGGGTATGGGTCAATGATGACGAGGGTTTCGAGCTTCTCGAACGCCTTCTTCATCTCGGGGCCGCGGGTCTGTGAGTTGGGCGCGTGGCCCCAGAACACCATGGCTTTCAAGTTGTCGGGTTGCTCGACATTGGCTTTGTCCTCAAGCACGCCGTCGATCCAGCGCGACACGGGAATGCCAGCCGACTCCATCAACTTCTTGTCTTTGAACTTGGCGAGAACGCTGTCGTAGGACACATCCCAGACGCGCGCCCAGTGCCGCCAGGCGCCTTCCGCCAAGCCGTAGTAGCCGGGCAAGCTATCGCAGGTGACGCCGAGATCCGTTGCGCCCTGCACGTTGTCATGGCCGCGGAAAATGTTGGTGCCGCCGCCAGCGACGCCCATGTTGCCGAGCACCAGCTGCATGATGCAGTAGGCGCGCACGTTGGCGTTACCAACCGTGTGCTGGGTACCGCCCATGCACCAGATGACCGTCCCCGGACGATTGTTCCACATGGTCTTGGCGACCCGACGCAACTGAGCGCCTGGAACACCCGTCACCTTCTCAACCTCTTCCGGCGTCCACTTGGCGATCTCGTCCCAGGCGAAATCCATGCCCCAGACGCGCTGATCGATGAACTGTTTGTCGACCCAGTCGTTCTGCTTGAGGTGCCACAAGATACCCCAGATCAGGGCAATGTCAGTGCCCGGCCGCATGCGGACGTATTCGGTCGCGTGGGCGGCCGTCCTGGTGAAGCGCGGATCGCAAACGATGAACGGCGCGTTGTTCTGTTCCTTGGCTTTCAGCATGTGCTGCAGCGAGACGGGGTGGGCCTCGGCCGGATTGCCACCGATCAGGAATATCGCCTTTGACTTCATGATATCGTTGTAGGAGTTCGTCATGGCGCCGTAGCCCCATGTGTTGGCGACGCCCGCGACCGTGGTGGAGTGACAGATACGAGCCTGGTGATCGATGTTGTTTGTGCCCCAGAAGGCCGAAAACTTACGGATCAGGTAGCACTGCTCGTTGTTGTGCTTGGCAGAGCCGAGCCAGAACACGGAATCGGGGCCAGATTTCGCTTTGATCGCGAGCAACTTGTCACCGACTTCGGTGATGGCCTGATCCCAGCTCATGCGCTCCCATTTGCCAGCGACGAGCTTCATGGGATATTTCAAGCGACGCTCGCCGTGCGCGTGCTCGCGGATCGCGGCCCCCTTGGCGCAGTAGGCGCCTAGATTGATGGGGCTATCGAAGCCCGGCTGCTGGCGCGTCCAGACCCCATTTTCGACTTCGGCTATGACCGTGCAGCCGACCGAGCAATGCGTGCAGATCGATTTCTTGATTTCGACTTTGGCGCCCGGCAAACCGCCTGGAGGTCCGGCGGCCTCGACCCGGGTCGCGATTGTACCGGCAGCGAGCGCGAGGCCACCAGCGGCAAGACCCGAATTGCGCAGGAACGCGCGGCGATCAACGCCCTTCGGTGCGTCGGCGGTCAACTGAACCTGGAGGCGGCCCCCCGTGGCGGCGGCATGTGATTTTTTCTTAAGCATGGCTCTCTCCCTGAGTGCCGGCTCCCTGAGTGCCAGCTTTTTCGCAGCTTGCTGGGCTTAGCGGGCGAGTTCGTAGTAACGCTTCACGTGGTCGGTCTCTTGGTACATGGCATCCGCTGGGCGGGCCTCGGCTGGCTTAGCTGCAACCGCTCCCGCAGTCGCAACCGTTGCACCGGCACCGGCGGCGGTCGCGCCGGCCAGCTTGATGAAGTTGCGGCGGTCGGCGACCTTGTCTGTGTTCTGGTCCATAACTTTGCCCCTCCGGTTGTGTAAGTTCACGTGCGTGTCGAAGACGTCGCGTGCTCTCAAGGCGTGTGCTCGTGTCATACATAGGCGAAAGGCGAGACCATCAGACCATCTCAAAGGCTCGATCCTCAATCTCAAGAAAAACGCGACCAACAGAGCCGAGAGCGGCATAAAAGACCGAAACCTCAGCTGCTTCAAGATCCCGAAAAAACACCGGCATCCACGACTGGATATGTTTGATATAAAAGACCTTCTGCTCATCGAGGCCGAGCGGCGCGCCGAAACTACCGTCGATCAGGCCTGAAAACGCCGCCAGGATAGCGGCCACATGGTCTTCGGGATCGCTTGTCGCCGCACTGCGCCGTACCCCGAGTTGCGTAAGATCCTGGCGCAAGCGGGCGAGCGGTTTTTCCTGAAGAAAACCCGTCAAATAATAGGACCCATAGGGCACCAGTTCGCCGCGGCCGAGGCCGATGAATAGGTCGTGATATTCGCGCTTTGCAGTTTCGACTGGCGTCCCCACGGCAATCCGGGCGAACGTCGCAAGCGCCTGACCAAGCGGCGTTGCATCACCATTGAGCGCCGCGTAGTTCGCCAAGTCGACGGCACGAGGCGGAGCACTCAATCCGTTGGCTAACAAACGATAAAGCTGCGCTCGGAGGGCATCCTCCTGCGCCAGAGGCTCCACGCCTTCGAGTTGCCTATCGGCCATTGCCGTCAAGCCTTGCCCCCCGCAAACAGCCTGAACCGCGGTCCCACCGCCCCGATATCGTGTCGCACACGAAACCAGTAACCTGCAAGGACCTGCGCCAGGGTGCACAGTAATCGATCTCGCACCGCGCCATGTTTGTTGCGGCGCAACAAACTCGATCGCAGCCAAAAATGCAAAAGGGCCCGCCTAGGCGAGCCCCTCAAACAGCGTCGGTCCGAAAATCAGTTTACGCGGCGCGGCGTACAAAAGAGACGGAACCAGAGGGCAAGCGAGCCTTGGCGGCCTCGTAAGACTGTGCGCAGTGCTCGGTGCAGTAAGGGCGGCCAATAACCTGCTGTGCGCCGCAAAAGTGGAAATCGTCATTGCGTGGATCGCCGATCGGCCACCGGCAATCGCCCGCTTCCAGGTTGGCAACGGTCTTCTTCGAGATTTTCTTGCTCACGGTCATACTCACTTTCCAGGCACCCACCTGGTTGCTACAGCGAAGTACCTTTATGGCCCACCTTATTGTGCATTGCAACATGAGGTCACGAAAATGTCATGCGACCGGTTCGCGCATTCGACTTTCGTCGACTCATGTTTCCCAAGCTCATCTTATGTGGGCCGATGGGCCGCAGACAGCTGATGCTGAGGGAAACAAGACGTACTGCTGCCCTCTTGTCGAGGGAAAAGCCTGCCGCCAACGAGGCCTCAATGGACACAGCCGTCAAGCAATTCCTGGATGAATGCGCAGCGTTGCACGCGCTCATCGCCGAGCTCGAGGCGCCGGATTTCACCCGCCCGACGGCGTTTAAGGCCTGGACCACGGACCGCATTCTCCAACACCTCCACTGTTGGAACCAAGCAGCCTGTCTTTCGCTCGCGGACGGATCGGCCTTTCGCATCTGGTACACAGGCACACTCGCGCCCCGGGCGGCAGGCGCACTCGCCATCTTCGAGCGCAATGAAGCCGGTGGTTTGCATGGACCCGCCCTCGCAGCAGCCTGGCTGGAGGGATGCCACGTGACGGCTCACGCTTTCTCAGCCGTTGCTCCGAAAACACGCGTCGATTGGGCGGGCCTGACCATGAGCGCCCGCTCATCGATCACGGCGCGACTTATGGAAACCTGGTCCCACGGGCAGGCGATCTACGACCTCATGGGGATCGAACGGATGAGCACCGACCGCATTCACGGCATTGCCGTACTTGGCGTGAACACTTTTGGGTGGACATTCAAAAACCGCGGATTGCCCGCTCCGGGACCAACGCCTTACGTCGCGCTGACGGCACCGTCGGGTGCCATCTGGACGTTCGGCGATCCGACCTCGCCTGAGCGGGTCACGGGACCTGCAGAAGCCTTCTGCCAAGTCGTCTCTCAAACGCGCCATGTCGCGGACACGCCACTCGCTGTGACTGGCAAAACGGCGGCGGCTTGGATGGCCATGGCCCAATGCTTTGCTGGCCCACCCGAAGACCCGCCGTTGCCCGGCACACGTCGCATGAACACCAGAACCTAACCCGGAGTGAGACGTAGCACCTTGCCATTTTCGACGCGGTACACGGATGCTCGCCGACCAAGAGCTGCAAATGCATCGTGGTCCGTACCGGTCATCCAGGCCTGGCAGCCAAGAGCGATGATGTCGTCGAACAATGCGGCCCGACGCGCTGGATCAAAGTGCGCGGCAATCTCGTCGAGCAACAGTATAGGTGCCGTCGCGTTCTGCCGCTGTTTGATGAGCTCCGCGTGCGCGAGGACAAGGCCAACGAGCAGGGCTTTTTGCTCGCCGGTTGAGCACAACTTCGCTGGCATCGCCTTTGGACCATGGGCAACAATCAAATCCGAGCGATGGGGACCATCAAGCGTGCGGCCCGCGGCTCGGTCCCGTTCTCGATAGTCGGCAAGGCGTTTGGCGTACTGCTCCTCGACCTCGATGGCAGGCGTCTGGTGCAACTGCTCCTCAAGCTCGCCGGTGATATCGATCATGGCCCAGGGAAAAGGGCTGGACGGGGCACGCTTGCGGCGGGCACGAATGGTCGCTGACAGCTGCGTGACCGCCTCCGCGCGCGCAGCTGCAATCGCGACCCCCTTTTCGGCTAGAATGCGTTCAAGCCCTTCAAACTGGGCATTTGAGCGCACGTTGTCGGACAGTAGTTTGTTTCGCTGCGTCATGGCCCGCTCGAAGTGACCAAGTCGGGTGCGGTACGAGCTGTCAAAGCACAGGATCAATCGGTCGAGAAACCGGCGGCGCTCGGACCCTGGCCCGGTGAACAGCCCGTCCATCGCGGGTGTGACCCAAAGCATTTCCACCACGTCGGCCAATATGCCCGAGCCGCCTTGTGCCTCGCCGTTGATCTTCACGATCCTGCCCGTGCGCGCGACGGTGCCAGCCTGCGGCTGTAGCCCCGTGCCGATTTCCAATGGCCCAGACTGGGTGCGCAGTCGCGCGGCAACCGCCCAATCTCCCTGTCCCCCAGCCCGCGCTAATTCTGGAAACGGCGCCCGCCGCAAACCCTGACCCGCGGCAAGCAACGACACGGCCTCCATCAAATTCGTCTTGCCCGAGCCGTTGGGCCCAATCAGAACGACGGGTTCGGGTCCAAAAGTCAGGCCGAGTGTTGAATAATTACGGAAGTTCGTCAGACGCAATTGTTCAACCCAGAGGCGGGACGCCTCTGATTTCGCGGATTGCTGACGTGCGTGCTGCACCTGCGGTCACCTGCCGGCCGATACTTTTAGAAACGTGACAGTAGAAACGTGACACCATTGACGCTGTTTTGACTGCTATGACTGACAAGGCTGGTATGACTGTCTCGGCTGGTATGACTGCGTAGGCTGGCGCTCAAAACACGGTTCGAACCGATACAAGTTCGTCCGGTTCGTCGATCAACACTCAGACGCGCATTGGCATCAAGACATACAAAGCTGACTGATCGTCTCCGTCGCGCACAATCGTCGGCGCACCGGAATCCGCGAGCTTGAAGTGCGCCATATCGCCCTCCAGCTGACCCGCGATATCGAGCAGGTAACGCGCGTTAAATCCGATTTCCAGCGGCGCGGTCCCACTGAACTCAGCGTCCATCTGCTCCGTTGCGGACCCACCCTCGGGATTGTTGACCGAGAGCGTCAGTTTCCCATCAGCAATTGCGAGCTTGACCGCGCGGCCGCGGTCACTCGCAATGGTCGAGACACGATCAACAGCGCTCATGAACTCGGAGTTGGCAACCCGTAGATCTTTGTCGTTCGCCTGGGGAATGACGCGGCCGTAGTCCGGAAACGTGCCGTCAATCAGTTTCGACGTCAGCGTCACACTGCCGATCTCAAAGCGGATTTTAGCCGGCGAAACCGAGATCGTGATGCTGCCATCGCTGGCCTCGATCAGGCGCTGCAATTCCTGCACTGTTTTGCGCGGAACAATGACACCTGGCATGCCGGCGGCCCCTGCCGGAAGCTCCAGATCAAGCTGCGCCAACCGATGACCATCGGTCGCCACCGCGCGCAAAAGTGTGCCGGCCGTATGAAGATAGATCCCATTCAAGTAATATCGCGTCTCTTCCGTTGAAATAGCAAAGCGCGTCTTGTCGATCATGCGCTTGAGTTCATGCCCCGGCACCTCAAACGTGTGGGGAAAGTCCCCGCCAGCGAGATCGGGAAAATCGTCAGCCGGCAAGGTCTGCAGAGCGAAACGCGCCGACCCAGCCGCAATCGTTAGACGGTCCTTCTCCGGGTCACGCTTAAGCTCGACTTCGGCACCATCGGGCAACTTGCGCACGATATCGTGCAAGGTGTGTGCGGACACAGTGACAGCGCCTGGCTGCGAGACGTTGGCTGGCGCCTGTTCGGTCACCTCACGCTCAAGGTCTGTGGCTTTCAGCATCAACACTGAACCAGACGCCCGCAACATTACGTTGGAGAGGATTGGGATCGTCGTCCGTTTCTCAACCACACTGGTAACGTGACCGAGCGCGCGGACGAGGAGCCCACCGCCGCACTCGCGCGGACGCTGGTCGGCAAGCGAATCCTGGTCGTGGTCGACAACATCGAGCACCTGCTGCCCGACGCTGCTGCCGAGCTGGCCGCTCTGGCGACGGCGTGCCCGACGTTGCGGCTGCTCGTGACGAGCCGGGAGCGGCTGCAGCTCAAGGTGG
>JANNXS010000347.1:0-20604 GCA_031409695.1 Hyphomicrobiaceae bacterium | reverse complement strand
GAGGTGAGATCAGCAGCGCCCATCCGTCGGCCCTCGACATGAAACAGCGGTGTTGATGGTGGCACAAGCGGGTTAAGCCATCATTTACGGTTTTCCCTTCCGTGCGCCGACAACGGTGCGCCGCCTATCATCTGCGGACTTTAACTGCGCGGCGATTTTAGCCGCCCGATCAGCTCCAATGTGGGGTAACTGTCTGCCGGCAAGCCGAGGCGCTTTTGAGCATCGCGAATGGCGGCGCGCGTACCGTATCCAAGGCGCCCATCAGGTTCGCCGGCGTTGTAGCCAGCCTTGTTGAGCAGGCCTTGCAACTCCTTGAGCTGCTCTTCACTGAGCGGCACGCCCGGCGACGCCCCTTTGGCAAAGGCTGGTGCACCGGCAATACGGGCAGCAAGATGCGCGGCTGTGGTTGCATAGTTCAGCGACTGATTCCATTCGGTGAAAATCTTGAAGTTCTCATGGGCCATAAACGCCGGACCACCCCGGCCCTGCAGCAACAGCAGCGACACGGGCATGGCGTCGGCTGGCAAAGGCTTGCCGTCGGCTAGAGTCACGCCATTCTTTGCCCAAAAGCTGCGCGGCTGCTTGATATCAAGGCCCGCTTGTTCCCAGGGCAGCACTGCAGGCACGCGAACTTCGACGAGCCACGGTTCACCCTTTTTCCAACCCAGCGATTTAATGAAGTTGCCGGTCGAGCCAATAATATCGGGCGCGCTCTTAAAGAGGTTTCTTTTTCCGTCACCGTCGTAGTCGACCGCGTGGCGCAGATAGTGCCCCGGCAGGAATTGCGTTTGACCGAGTTCGCCGGCCCAGGAGCTGATCATTTCCGCTGGCACCAGATCGCCGCGGTCGATGATCTTCAGGGCTGCCATTAATTCATCGCGGAACATTTCGCCACGTCGGCAATCCCAGGCGAGTGTCGCGAGGCTGACGAGCACAGGGCGTTTGCCGATGCCAGCGCCGAAATCACTTTCAAGGGCCCAAAATGCCGTGATGACTGCGCCCGGCACGTCGTAGTCCTGCTCCGCGCGTTGGAAGGTGCCGGCCAACTGTTTGAGTTTCAGGACACCCGAATTGACCCGATTCTGGGTCCCAAGCGCGGCAGCAAACTCGAGGAATGGCTTGGAGAAGAATTTTTGCCCACGGTCGATGTAGATGATCTTCTGGTCCAGCTGCAAACCATCCAACGCCAGTGCCAGCGTCTTCTGACTGACACCCTCCTTGGCCGCGTCCTGGCGAATGACCGCGAGCCACTTATCGAATGGCCCATTGGTGTTTTGGCAGTTGGCCGCCTTGGGCGTGTACTTTGGTTGCCCGGCGGCTTCAGCCACAGCTGCACCGAGCATGAAAACCGCAACGACACTAAGTGTTTGGCAGAATCGCTTCGCAGTCAGCATCCGGTTCGGCAACGACATTGACATATCCACTCTCGAACGATCGACCCATTGGTCTCTTGTGCGGGCGATATCGGCGCGTCAAGGCCGATTGTTCACGGAATTGCCGCCTATTGCGGCACGTTTCGGTGTGCGGCAGACAGCAAGTGCTCACATGTGCTCACGACAAAGGCGCAAGGTTTTTCCAAGTCAATCCCGAAGGTGAACACAATGACCATTTGATCGACGCCACTGGCTCGACGCCGTCATGCCCCAATGGATCGATTTTCAATCGCAGCGGATCGCAAACAGACACCGGACACGCGTCACAAGTGAACATGAGACGCAAACATGCGCTGCGCATCATCAGCGGTTTTCGGACCAAAACCGTTCTCATCTTGCGCCGCAAAAAGAACTCAAAGTATGTCGTTATTTGCCGATGCGGTACGGCTCGCAATGAGCAGCAGCGCCGCCGCCCGGTCTTAAGACCGGGCAGCCTTGTTTTGGAACCGGTCCATGGCACGTAGGCCGACATCAAAGCCCTTTGTCGGTGTCCCCTTCGGCTGGGAGGGTAGCACTGGCGCGGGCGCGCCAATCGGTTTCGTTTCCAGCGCGGCTCAAAAATCCCGTGGAACACTTGTTACCGATACGAGCGAGGCCCACGTCCTGGTGGTGGCGGGCACCGGGACTGGCAAGGGTCGCTCGATTCTCATTCCGACTCTTCTTGAAACCCAAGCGTCGGCAATCGTTATCGACGTTAAGGGCGAAGCGGCGGCCGTCACGGCGCGCTATCGCCGCTCCATTGGCCACGAAGTGCACATCGTCGACCCCTTTCACATCGTCACCGATAAATCGGCGGCGCTGAACCCGCTCGATTTGATCAATCGTGACCCATTGCTGATCGACGAGGATGCGCTCGAAATCGCCGAGATGATCGTCGGCGATGGCTCCTTGCGGGATCGCTTCTGGGACAACTGGGCTCGCTCGCTCATTGCCGCCATGGTGTCGGTCGTCACGACCATGGAGGACCAGGAGGGCTCGCTCGCGAACCTCTGGCAGTGGTTCCATCGCGACGACGCCATCTTGGAGTTTGCAAAGCTCCTTGACCAAGGCAAGGTCCCGGAGGTGGCGCACGGTCATATTGCCGGCTTTCTCGGCCTTTCGGAACGCGACACCCGGCCGTCGGTGCTCGGCACGGTGCAACAGCACATTCGCATCTTCCGCAATCCGATCGTGCGGGCCGCGATGAGCCAGAGTTCCTTCGATCTCGACGCCATTCGCGATGGTCGTCCGCTAACGGTCTATCTTGTTATTCCGCCTGATAAAATTCGCAGCCATTCGGCCATGTTGCGGCTCTGGCTGTGGGCGATCATGTCGACCATGATCCGTCGCCGTAGGAATCCCGCGTCGCAGACGCTGTTTTTGATCGATGAAATGGGTCACCTCGGCGCGATCCCATTGCTTGAAGACGCCGTCACGCTGATGCGCGGTTATGGCGTGCGGATGGTGATGTTCCTGCAGCATCTGAATCAACTCGCGAAACTGTACCCCGAGAACCATCTGACCATCGCGTCCAACTGCGGCGCGATTGCAACCTTCGGCGTCGAGAATTATGGCATGGCGCGCTCATTGGCTGATCTGTTTGGTGACGTCTCAACGGCTGAACTACTGGCCATGCCCGAAGACGAAATTGCATTGAAATTGCGCAAACAGCCAACCCGACGGTTGACGAAGCTCGACTATCTCCAGGATACAAGGTTCAAGGGCAAGTTTGACACAAACCCGCGCTATAGTCTGGCCAAAGGCGAGGTCAGCAACAGTGGGGCGAGCAAGGCCGGGCCCGCACGATAGAGCACGTTCCGATCCTTCGGAATCGGGACGCGCTCAACGTCCTTGATTGGTCGCATTTTTCGCGACGAACCGGGAGGCCACTTTGTCGAAAAATGCCCTAGTTTTCCGGAGACGAGCCGTGCACGACGATAGAAGCGGCAATGACGAGCCGAGCACGGTATCGTTCGTCGCCCGTGAGATGGCACGGCGCCGTGACCGAACGCGGAAGACCGCGGTCGCACGTCACGCAGCCTCGACGCACGCGGATCGTGAGATCTCCCGGCGCGGGCATCTTGTTCATAAGCTGAAAGCCAAGGACTCGACGGGGCGCTGGGCCTACTACGTCCTTCTCGTTTCGCCGGGCAGGGAACGCATGTTTACTGCTGCTTTGAAAGCCGCGGGATCTATGGATCTTGCGAGCTACGGCTCCATCCTGGCCAGCAACTACGGCCAAGAGCCAAACGCTGAAACACGCTTGGAAATGAAACGTCGGTTTGGTTTCGACGTCTGATATCACCGGGCACGCCTTTTGGCCGCCGTTATCCGCGCGCGAGGTTTGTGGGGCGACCGCGCGTAAACAATTTGTCAATTTAACGCGCGACGCTTGTCGGGACTGTCGAGAGAGAAGGCCGGGATGTCGATGGCAAACGCCTCGCCAGAGCCAGTTACCATAAAGTACTGACCAACCATGATGCCCGATGGCGTCGAGAGCGGACAACCCGATGTGTAGCTGTAGGAGCCGCCAGGCGCGATCTTCGGCGTTTCACCGATCACGCCCTCGCCGCGGACCTCTTCGACCCGACCGATCTCGTTCGTTATCCGCCAATAGCGCGCTTTGAGCTGAACCGTTTCCAGCCCCTCGTTGACGATATCGATTGTGTAGGCCCAGAAGTACTGGTTCTCGTCGGGATCAGACTGCTCACTGACGTAACGCGGTGTCACCGAAACACGGATCGAACGGGTAAGGGCTTCATACATTGTTTGCTCCGGTCAGATGCGGCGCGAGAAGAGACGTCCCATTCTGCCCGAAGCCAGTTTCCCCGAACCCAGACCCGAGGACATACCGCGCACCGACGGATTGTTGCCAATGAACGTCAAAAAATTCAAGCGCCGAAACGTGCTTTCGGCAACGGTAAAAGTGACCGCCGCGGCGATTAAGGCCGCGGCAAAGAAACCAACCCCATAATAGTCCTCGCCAAGGCTGAGCGACATCATCGCAAAAGCAATGTTGAGCGCGAAATAGAGTGCCTGCGTCAAGACGAAGGGTTGGCGCCGATCAAAGAAAAGCAACAGGGACGACGTTGCGATGAAGACGAACTGGAACACCGCGCCGAGAACGCCGTAGCGCAGGATAGCAATCTGGCGAAAGCGTAAGCCGGCGGCATCAACGATGATCGGCGCCGTCAGCAGAAGGATCGCAGCGATGCCCGAGAGCGTGATAGTGATGAGCGCAAGGCTGTCGAGCGTGTAGCGCGAAAGACGCTGGCGGGCAGCCTCGATTTGGTCCAGCGTTCCATGCGTTGCGATCGTCGCGTAGTAGCGCTGATAGCGCTCAAAAAAGCCTGTCTCAAGATTGACCACGAATGACGACAGCGCAGGAATGAGTGCCAATGAGGCAATGAACATTGTGCTGTCATAAAGGGGAGCGTGTCGCAGACCGTTTTCGACTGACTCGCCAACTTCCGAAAACCAGAACACGACCTTGTCGACCCAAACACCTGCAGTCCCAAGGAGTGCGCCAATACAGATGGCCCAATAGGTCTTGAACCCATCAAGATAGGCCCGGCTGATGACCCCGGGCTTTGCGACAGGGTGCGGGAATGTGGATATCACACGACCAATGAGGCCAAACAGCACAACCGTCAGCCCGCCAGCAAAGGCAATCGTCATCGCGAGATGATTGCCGCCGTAGATAGCCGTTGCAATGCAGGTGAGCAAAGCCACCGCGAGGCCTGTCAAGAATGAAAACGTAACCCCTCGATAGTCGCGAACCGCACCGCAAAAGGAGATGGCGATCCACATCGCTGAGGCGATCGCTGTCATGCAGGCGAGTGCAAGCCCGTCACCCATCGGCAGGTTGAACAGCCAAGCAACGATGCCAACACCAAGCATCGTCGGGATCTGGACGATCCACAGCCCCCCAAGCATTAAGCCAAGCACGCGGCGGGGCTGTTTCAGCCAGAGAGCATCGCCAACGAGTCGGGTGGCAACGATGGTGACTGGCGCCGAGAACACAAGCGAGACTGCAAACGCATAAATCACAATCGCGCGGAACGTGGCCAGGGTTTCAAGGCCGGCGATCCGGTCGGTCGCAATCGTAATGCCGGCGAGCGTCGCAATGGTGAACAGCCACGGCCCCGCGGCAACCATCGCCGCGTGTCCGACGGCTGCAACGATCGATGAGATCGAATCCTGCCGTGCCAGACTGCGCAGTTGAAAGCCAATGCCGGCCATAGATTGTGTCCTCGAGGCGCGTTGGCCGCGAGGCCGCAACGCTTGCGCTAACCAGACGCGCACACACCATGCGTAACCTTAGCTGCGCCGTGGCCAACCCGGCAAGACCGTGTCACCCTGCCCCGGCGAAGATCCCAGCCGAGGGTTCGTTAAGCCGACACGCCGAGATACCACATTACGACAACCCCATACCCTCTTCCAGTTTTGACCACACGTGGGCGTAGAGCTCGTGGAAGCGCTGGTCTTTCTGCAACGCGCGCACGGAGCGTGGTCGGCCAAGCGTGATCGGCACGTCGGCAACAATACGGCCGGGCCGTGCACTCATGACGATCACGCGATCCGACATCGTGACCGCCTCCGAGAGGTCATGCGTGATAAACACGACCGTGCGGCCATCCCGTTGCCAGAGCTGCAACAGAACATCTTCGAGCTGAAGTTTCGTCTGGGCGTCCAGCGCGCCAAACGGCTCGTCCATCAACAGGATCGGGCTATCAAGGCAGAATGTGCGAGCCAGCGCCACCCGTTGGCGCATGCCCTGCGAGAGCGCTTTTGGAAAAGCATTCTCAAAGCCCTTGAGACCGACTTGCCCGAGTAGATCCATAGCACGCTTGCGGCGTTCCACTTCCGGCATACCGCGGATCTCGGTGCCAAGTTCGGCGTTGGCAAGGGTCGTGCGCCACGGTGACAGTGCATCCCGCGCGAGCATGTAGGCAATGTCGCGGTTGCCGATGACGGGCGGTTTGCCGCCAACCAGAAACGTGCCGCTGCACACTTCGGGCGGCAGTAAACCGGCGGCATAATTGAGCAACGTGGTTTTGCCACATCCACTCGGGCCGACAATTGATACGAACTCTCCCGGCTTAACACTGAGGGAAAAGCGGTCGACGGCGAGTACGCCTGCCGCTTTGAACTCGACGGACACGTTATCGAGGTGGACCGCGCTGCGATCCAAGTGTTTGGTCGTCGCCGGCTCCAAGTGGAGGGCCGCTTCAGGTGATGCAGCTGGTAACATCAGGGCGCCTTGTCCCAGATCAGTCTTCCATGATCGACGGCTTTATCGAGGAGCATGGCGTCAACGTAGAACGAAATCGTGTCCGCGACGGCCTTGCTTGGAACCGGCAATTTGGGGCTGTCTGCGTGGGCCGTGCTGACAGTCGACCAAGTCAGCGCCTCGGCAAAGCCGATGGCGACGTCTTTCTTGCACATTCTTGCAGCCCTCCCTTAGCCGCAGTTCGTCCGCGGTCATTTGACGCGATGTTGGGAAGTTCCACAGGTGTTGGCAAGCGGAAAAATGGGAACCTTGTTCCAAGGGGTGTCGGAGAGCGGTGTGCAAGTAGTGGCAAACGGCGCACAACCAACACTTTGCCCTCGCCGCAGTATCTGAACACTGTTATTCAACACACGAAGTCTGCGTTTGTTGCTGCGTAGACGCTGCCGCTGTACCGAAGCTCGACTTGTTTGCGCCGCACGATCTGCTTAGGCAGGACCAGACGGGCCAAACGAGCACTGCCGATTGCGGATGCCTGTATAGCGAACCTGGACAACCCGATGCGAGCACCTGTCCATCTGCCTCGGGCGCCAAAGCCCAAGAAGCGGCGCAAGAGCTTCTTGCTAAGCTTCCTTGGCTTTGTATTTGGCTCGGGTGTGCTGATTTTCCTCGGTGGCTCATCGGTCGCCGGTTACCTGCTCTGGAAGGCCTCCAAGGACTTGCCGGACTACGACAGCTTGGCACGCTATGAGCCGCCCGTGATGACCCGCATTCACGCCGTGGACGGAAGTCTGATGGCCGAATACGCCCGCGAGCGGCGCATCTTCGTGCCCATCAACACCATCCCGAAGATGGTCATCAACGCTTATTTGTCGGCCGAGGATAAGCGCTTTTACGAACACGGTGGCTTGGATTTCTACGGCCTCGGCCGCGCGACCATCACCAACGCCAAGACATGGCTGTCCGGCAAGGGCGGGCTGCAGGGCGCCTCGACGATCACGCAGCAGGTGGCCAAAAACTTCCTGCTGTCATCGGAGCAGAAGCTTGAGCGCAAACTCAAAGAGGCCATCCTCTCGGTGCGCATTGAGAAAGCCTACTCCAAGGACCGCATCCTCGAACTCTACTTGAACGAGATTTATCTCGGCAGCGGTGCCTACGGCGTTGCGGCCGCAGGATTGAATTACTTTGGCAAAGAGTTGGATCAGCTGTCCATCGAGGAGGCTGCCTATTTGGCCGTGCTCCCAAAGGCGCCGACCCGCTATCATCCCTTCCGCAACAAACAGCGCGCCATGGACCGCCGCAACTGGATCATCGATCAGATGGCCGATAACGGCCACATCACAGCGGACGCGGCTAAAATCGCAAAGGCGGCTGACCTCACCGTTAACATGCGCGCTTTCGGCACCCAGATCTATGCAGCCGACTATTTCGCCGAAGAAGTCCGTCGCACGTTGGTCTCGCAGTACGGCGAGGACGGCCTCTACGGCAAAAGCGACCGCACGTCTGGCGGCAACGCCGATGGTCGCGTCAACGGCGGCTTGTCTGTTCGCACCACACTCGACCCACGCATGCAGAAATTCGCCCGCCGCGCACTCATTGACGGCCTCGTTGCTGTTGACCGTGAAAAGGGCTGGCGTGGCGCACTGCAGAAGATCGACATCAGCGGCGATTGGGGCGTGCCGCTTGGAGCGATCGACGTGGCGAGCGACTTGGCCCCATGGCGCATTGGCGTGGTGCTCGAGGTGCAGCGCACGCATGTGGTTGCAGGCCTACGCCCAAGCAAACAACCAGATGGTAAGCTGGTGGCTGAGCGGGAGGCCGTGCGGATCGACTACGACGATATGAAATGGGCCAATAAAAAGGGCGCGAAGACGCCTGGCCCAGCCGATGTGCTTGCACAGGGTGACGTCATCTGGGTTGCGCCGAAAGATCCGGAAAAACCGCTCGACAAATGGGCGCTGATGCAGATCCCAGATCTCGGGGGTGGCCTCATTGCCTTGGACCCACACACAGGGCGCGTGCACGCCGTCGTTGGCGGTTTTTCGTTCGCATCCAGCCAGTTTGACCGTGCCATGCAGGCCAAGCGCCAGCCAGGATCATCGTTCAAACCGTTGGTTTATGCGGCCGCCATCGACAACGGCTACAAACCGACGTCGATCGTGATGGACGCGCCATTCTGCCAAACTCAGGCCGGTGGCCAGGAGTGGTGCCCGAAGAATTACGAGGGCGATAAGTCCTATGGTCCCCAGACACTCCGCACCGGCATTGAAAAATCGCGCAACCAGATGACTGTCAGGCTCGCCGAGGACATGGGCATGCCCTTGGTGGTTGAGTATTCCAAGCGCTTTGGCGTGTACGACGAGATCCTGCCTGTGCTGTCCATGTCGCTCGGTGCCGGCGAAACCACACTGCTGCGCATGGCAACGGCCTACGCTTCATTCGCCAACGGCGGCAAGCAGGTGAAGGCAACCCTTATTGACCGCATCCAGGACCGCTATGGACGCACCGTTTGGCGCCACGATGACCGCCAGTGCAAAAACTGCAAGTCAGACAAGATGACGGATGAACCGGACGTGCCGGACGAGCGCAAACAAATCATTGACCCACATACAGCCTTCCAGATGACCTCAATCATGGAAGGTGTCGTGATCCGCGGCACAGGAACGCGGGTGCGTGAAATTCTGCCGAACTGGCCAATCGCTGGCAAAACAGGCACCACAAATGAGGAAAAAGACGCCTGGTTCATCGGCTACACCAATGATCTCGTGGTCGGCGTGTTTATTGGCTACGACACGCCAAAACCGATGGGCAAGGGCCGCACCGGTGGACAAATGGCGGCCCCGATCGTTGCGCACTTCATGAAAATGGCGCTGGAGGGCAAAAAACCTGTGCCGTTCCGCCAACCGCCCGGTATCAAGACCGTTGCGGTCAACTCAAAAACCGGCGTCCGGGCCAATTCGGGAGAAAAGGAGACAATTTCCGAGTTCTTCAAACCGACTGAGGAGCCTGATGACGCGTATTCGGTGATCGGGGTCACCAGTGACGGCGGCTCGGCGTTCACGCCGCAGGAACCGGGCCAGCCACAGCGCACGTTATTCGATGGCCGCTCGACGCGGTATTGAAGCGCGCCTCTGGCGATGTACCAAGTTCGCCCTCGGCACGCAGCCCCGGCGATCATCTAGAGCATTTTCCGACGGCGTTGATGAAACGACCGGCCGGTGCTTTGTTGATCCACTCATACGGAGCCCCTGGCGACAGTTAATGCAAAGGGACCGAAATCCAAATCTTTCCAGGCATTTAACCCGAGGCATTTGCTCGCCATCCTTGACGGCCGGCACACGGAGCCGCTAGGTCCGGTCACGTCAACCGGAGCCGTCCAGTGTCCTTGCGCCCTGTCCGAACCTATCTGTCGTTCGAAAAGCCCATTGCCGAACTCGAGGCGAAAGTTGCTGAGTTGCGGACCTTGCACGAAGACGACCAGAATACGGTAACGATTGGCGACGAAATTGCCAAGCTGGAAGCCAAGGCGAAACAGGCTCTTGCCGACACCTACGCCAAACTAAGCCCCTGGCAGAAAACCGAAGTCGCGCGCGCTGCGGAACGACCGCACACGCAGGCCTACATCAACACTCTGATCGACGATTTTACGCCACTGGCGGGCGACCGGTATTTCGCAGAAGACGCCGCAATCATAGGCGGTGTCGGCTCATTTCGTGGCCGACCGGTGGTGGTGATGGGCCACGAAAAAGGTTCAAACACCGAGACCCGGATTAAGCATAATTTTGGCATGGCCAAGCCTGAGGGCTACCGCAAGGCTGTCCGACTGATGGACCTTGCCGAACGCTTCAAGATTCCGGTCATCGCACTGATCGACACCGCCGGCGCCTATCCCGGCATCGGCGCCGAGGAACGCGGCCAAGCCGAGGCCATTGCCCGATCGACCGACCGATGCCTGTCACTAACTGTGCCCATGATTGCAGTGGTTATCGGCGAAGGTGGATCAGGCGGCGCCGTTGCCATTGCAACCGCCAACCGCGTCTTGATGCTCGAGCATTCCGTTTACACGGTCGCCTCGCCCGAAGCTGCGGCTTCAATCCTCTGGCGTGACAGCGGCAAAGCCAACGATGCCGCAAACAATATGAAAATCACGGCACAGGATCTGGCCACCTTTGGCGTTATCGACGTCATTATCCCGGAGCCACTCGGCGGCGCGCACCGTGATCGTGCGACAATGATCGCGCGCGCTGGCGAGGCCATCAGCAAAGCTTTGGCGGAATTCGACGGTCTACCCGGCGAAGACATCCGCCGTGCCCGTCAGGATAAATATCTGGCGATTGGCCGCGGTGTTTGAGTGTTGATGGCAGCCCTGTGGTAAACGATACCTTAAGCTCGCCCTATCGCCGGTGGTGTGATCGTCAATCGTACAATCGGACTTTCAATATATTATCATGGTGGGCTAGAATACTTTAACATGCGGCATCGGTGCCCGCGCGATGTCAAGTCTGTGGAGTACACAATCATGAGTTTAGGTTCTAATAGTGCGAACGGTTACAGTCATACGTCGGGGCAGACCACGCCCAAAATTGTGAGCCTCGCGACAGCCAAGGCGGTCGACCCGGTGGATGCGCAGATGGACCAGATCAGAGATCTCCTGTTTGGCGAATTCAAGCGCGAGATCGACCTGCGCATGGCAGCTTTTGAGGCCCGCATTGTTGACTTGGAACGCCGACTTGCGGCTGCGCGTGCCGAAGATGAAACAAGGCGCAGGTCCATGCTCGATGAGATTGCACGTGGTGTCACAGCCCTGGGTGATCATGTGAAGCAGATCTCGCGCTGAGGTGACGTGGCTTTCGACGCATATCGACGACATTTGGGCAAGGACGGGACGGCGAGGACCGGATGACGACCAATGTCACACGCCTGAAAGAGTTGCTGTTTGATGCCGAGAGCCAACGGCTCGACGATCTACAGCGCCGTCTCGCTGCACTCACCACACAGGAAACGGAACACCACACAGATCTCGCAACCCGGCAGAAAGACCTCGTCGAACGTGTCGACCAGGTATTTGCCCGTGCCGGCACCGAAGACCGCCTAAAAAAAAGCGTCGCAATTATATTGGACGGCGCTTTCCGCGAGGCCGAAGTTTCGCGACACGAACAATTGAGTCAAGCTGTCGCCCCGTTGATCGTCAAAACGATCAAAAGTGAGCTGCGCAA
The DNA here is from genome assembly GCA_031409695.1 of Hyphomicrobiaceae bacterium. GTDB lineage: Bacteria > Pseudomonadota > Alphaproteobacteria > Rhizobiales > Hyphomicrobiaceae > JABFRJ01. Next base: position 8,746 of record JANNXS010000347.1, on the reverse strand, counting down.
CAGCCAAGATGAAATGGTCGACGTGCTCTATCCCATCACTGGCAAGCTGGTGAAGGAATACGTGCGTGCGGCCATGGCCGACCTTATGGCTGACATCAACCGTAAGCTCGGCGGCTCATCGCCGTCCGAACTGGAGAAACGAGCCAAAGCGCTTGGCATAACGGTCGGTGAACTGGTTGTCGCCGAAGCGCAGGAACTCAAGGTCGATGAACTCTTCTTGGTGCGCAAAGGCTCGGGCCAACTCGTCGCCCATTGGGAACGGCCAGATGGCGACCTGCCCTCAACGACCCTCGGTGTTCGGTCGAACCGCGACGAATTGATCGCGGGCTATTTGTCCGGTATCACGCAATTTTCCGAAGAAGCCTTTGATGGTAAACCCGGCAGCCTGCGCTCCATCGACCTCAAAGGTGAAAAAATATTCGTCCGCTCGTCGCCTGCCTATCTTTTGGCGGCCCGCTGTTCGGGACGTGCCCCCACAGCCGTCGAGCAGGTCATCGATGATGCCTTTGTGCAGGTGCTTACCGAGTATAGGCAGGCTTTGTCGGAGGCCAAGCCGGGTGACAAAGCGTCCAACGCAACGGCGGATGCGACCGTCCTCAGCATCCTGCCAAACATTGCAGCCGATTGTGAGAGGCGCTTTGTCATCGCTCGCCAAGATCTTGAAACCCGTGCCCGGTCCATCAAGCCAACCAACTCATGGCGGCTGAAGGCAATCGTTGCGATGGTTGTTTTGCCCTTGCTGGCGGGGATCGGCTGGTGGTCATGGATGACGTATGAAACGAGCCGCACACGCATGGCGGCCAAAGCCGTACTCGGCGCCGCGTCGGAGCTTGAAGGCTATCCGATCCAGGTCGATGTGGAGCGTGGCGGCAAAGCGATCACGCTGACCGGCCTGATGCCAACACCAGCCGCGCGCGACCGGGCGCTTGCGGCCCTCGACGGCGCACTGAAGGATCGGGCGCGCGTAACGAGCCGCTTAGGCTTGATCCCGAGTCCTGCGGGCGCGCCGGATCTGACCACGGACGTGACAGTTTTGCGCCAGTCCCTATCTGAAACCCGGCGCCAAGCAGATGAGCTGGCAACGCGGATGGCCGAAATTGCCGCGCTGAAACGCGATGTAAGCAAGCTGACGACAGATCTTGCAGCCGCACAAGCAGCCGCGGCGCCCGTCCCTGGGTTACAGTCATCGACCACCAAAACCCAGTCGGACCTAACCGCACTCGCGGCCAGAATTGATGGCATCCGCATTCCAAATGCCGGTTATGTGCCGACGCCACGCGATCAACTGGACGCATTTGTCCGTTCACACGCTATCTTCTTCGCCAACGGCGCGGACTTCCTTGATGAAGCCGGGGCGAGCCAAGTTGTCGATCAACTGGCAGCCCTGCTGGCTCGGACAGACGCCCCCTTGCGCGTCCTCGGCTACACAGATGAACGAGGGAACCTGCAGACAAATACCGCGCTTGCCCAATCCCGCGCGGACCGCGTTGCGGCCTTGCTTGCGGACCGGGGTGTCCCGCGCGAGCGGTTGATCGTCATCGGACGTGGCCAAACTCTTGATATCAGCCGCGGCGTTGGCATCGGGAGTGCAAACCGGCGCGTGTCATTTGAAGTCGGCTTCGTTGGAGAGCCGCGATGACGCAGCGTCGAAAGATTATGCTGCTTGGCGATATCGGCGTCGGCAAGACATCGATCATTCGACGCTTCGTACTGGGACGCTTCGAGGGCACCTATCGCGGCACAATAGGTTTCGATCTGTTTACATTCGAAATTCCAGAGGTCGGCCCTCAAGCAGGCGAAGGCCTGCCCGTGGTGATTTGGGATACGGACGGCAATGCCGGGCTGAACATCCTGCGCCAGGATACCTACATGCGTGGAACATCGGCCGTGCTGGTGGTTGGCGACTGGTCGCGCCCGGAGACGCACGCAATCATGGCCGAAGTCGCGACCTCCTATCGCCGCGCGTTTCCAGCCCGACCAATTCTATTGGTCATGAACAAGGCTGATCTCGTCGACGGGCTGTCTGTTGCACCTAAGGTGCTGGAGCCTTTGATCAGCGATGGCATTGCTTTCGTGTCCACGAGCGCACTGACGGGCGACGCCATCGTGTCGGCGTTTCAGGAGGCGGGGCGCGCGATCGTCCGACGCGACCTATGACAACGCACCCCATGGCAACGGGGCCCATGGCAACGCTGACTACGGTCTCCAGTCGCGATCGCAACAGTGGCAACGCGGCGGCCTTTGATGGCGATGCAGCGTTGCTAGAGGCGGCCAGTTTCATGGGCAACCGCGGCGTGTTCGGGCTGCTATGGCTCGACTTGGATCTGATCGTTCGCCGCGTCTACGGCGACATCGCGGCCTTTGTACGTGTTGGCGAACCTGTGTCTGAAAGCTTGCTGGCGCTGATTGGACAAGAAGACAGTATTCAAGCCTTGAAAGCGTTGGCGCACCCGGCCCCGCTGACCATCCCTAACGTCGCCATTATGCCTGGCGCAAGTTTGCCGGCAGAGGAAGCGTCGGGCCCGAACACCGCGGGGCGACCAGCAACGTCCCATGTGCGCATGAACATTACGGTGTTCTGGCGGCCGGAGTTGGTCGGCTATCAGGTTCTCCTTGGACGCGTGTTCTCGCAGGATCTGGCCGACCATGCCGTCGAGGACGAAATCCGCAAGCGGCGCATTGCGGACGCCGAATTGGCACGGGTCAATCAGCAGCTTGAGGATTTTGCCTATGTCATCTCCCATGACTTAAAGGCGCCCCTGCGTGCGCTGCGCTACTACTGCGAGGACGTGCAAGAGGCACTCGACAACCAGCCCCCAGACCTCGCCGCGATCCACAAATCGGCTGAAAGTATACAAGTCGCAACGCGCCGCATGGGGAACATGCTGACGGGCTTGCTGGAGTACGCGCGGCTTGGCCGTCAGGGCAACGCCGTTGAGGACGTGGAAACCGCGGCCCTAGTTGACGATATCATCGCAAGCATCGGCCGACCAGATCGACTACGCATCGTTCGCCGCGGGGTTTGGCCGACAATCCGTTCAGCCGTTGCCCCCTTCGATTTGACTGTACGCAATCTGATCGACAACGCCGTCAAGCATCACGATATCGGCGAAGGCGAAGTCATGGTCCGCGCAGAGGTATCCGGGGCAAACCTTGTGCTCGACGTCGTCGATGACGGCGTCGGCATCCCGAAGATTTGGCACGAGGCGATCTTTGAACCGTTCCGCCGCATCGATGACACCAGGTCACCCGAGAGCAGCGGCATCGGCTTGGCATTGGTAAAGCGTACCGTTGAATTGGCCGGCGGTCGCATCGACGTCCAATCGGACCCAGACACAGAGCGTGGCACCACATTCCGCGTTCTCTGGCCTCTTGGAACCCGGCCTCTTGGAACCTCCCCAATTGACCCGCAACAGCCTTAGGGCAGGCGAACCGTGAAGCTCCAGCCCTTCGGCTCTGGGGCTGCGACGGCGCCAAAGTCAACTTTACGTGCGACCCGACCAGACGGCGCGATGGGCGTTGAAATGGGACACGGCGTCACAACGGTGTCGTCACTATTGCCGGATGGCATGGCAAGTGAACAGGCACGCAGTGCTTTTGCGGCCGCCGGACTGTAGCCGGCAACAATCTGCCTCGGACCATGAACAGTGCCGGTGGTCCGCAACGCCAGTGGTCCCGGCGGCACGTCGGCGCGCGACAGTCGGCGCTCGTCTTCGTCACCTTTCAAAACGGTCTTTCCGACAAAGTCCCAAAACCCGAGCGAATGCCAAACGGCGATACCCAACACGAAACCCGCGAGCCCCCACACAGGACCGACCCAAAACCTCGAGGCGCGCCGTAGCTTGGGCGTCGCTGTCAACGAACCCACTCCTGGCGGGACGGCAAGCTTGTAGCGCTGGCGAACTTTCGGATCTGACATGGCGATCTTGCTGGGCCATTCTGGTGAACAACTGTTCCTCGAATAGAGCTGAGATTCGCACCGTCACCGCTAGGACATCACGGTGACGCTGATCGGACTTTCGTGTTTATCTACAAGCAACAGTGCCCAGCTGCGCAGACGCGGTAATCGTTGGCCCCTGCTTGTTGGCCCGTGCGCGATGTGCTTGCCATGCTTTTGGGGCCGCGTCATGAGAGGCCATGAGTTTCGACACGATCGGCATCGTCGGCGGTGGCGCATTCGGGACGGCACTGGCTGAAACGCTGTGTCGGGCCGGACGCGACGTTGTACTTTGGGCGCGTAATGCAGCCGTGGTCGATGAGATTGCGACACGGCACACCAACAGTACTTATCTCCCGGGCGTCGTGCTCTCAGACAAACTGTGCGCGACTACCGATATTGCCATCGCTGCATCCAGGCGGGTTGTGTTGTTGGTGACCCCAGTGCAGCAGAGTCGCACAGTCATGGTTGCGATGCGACCGCATCTGATGGCCGGAACGCCGGTGGTTCTATGCTCAAAAGGCATCGAGCAGTCGACCGGCCGAATGCTGACTTCGGTCCTTGCTGACACATTACCCCATGCGGTTCCGGCCGTCCTGTCCGGGCCGAGTTTTGCCCATGAAGTCGTCCGAGGTTTGCCCGTCGCACTGACGATCGCCACGGCCGAAGCTGCACTTGGCGAGAAGCTCTCGGCCGCGATTGGCTATCGCTATTTCCGGCTGTATTGGAGCGATGACCTCATAGGTGTGCAGATTGGCGGCGCGGTTAAGAACGTGCTCGCCATCGCAGCCGGCATCCTCGACGGCAAAAACCTTGGCTCTAGCGCGCACGCAGCATTGGTCACGCGTGGTTTCGCTGAACTCAGGCGCTTTGCCGAGGCCCAAGGCGCGCGAGCAGATACGCTGATGGGTTTGTCCGGGCTTGGCGACGTCCTGCTCACCTGTGGCAGTCCCGTATCGCGCAACATGAGCCTTGGCCGCGCGCTCGGCCAAGGCAGGCCACTGGCTGAAATTCTCGACACCCGGAAATCCGTCTCCGAGGGCGTTTTCACCGCCACAGCCGTCGTGGCGCTGGCCGGCAAACTCGGCATTTCAATGCCCGTTTCCGAGGCCGTCGCGGCGATCGTCACCGGTCGCGTGCCCGTCGATGCGGCCATCAACGCCCTGCTCGCCCGCCCGTTCAAACAAGAGGACTGAGCCACAGTATGGCCAAGACGCGCCCGCTAACGCCTGCGTAACCTTTACCAAACCTTAACCGCTTGTCGCGACTATGGGGCTCGGTTGGTGGTGCTTCATCTTCAACAAATTCTGCGGTGTTGCGCGTTTAAGAGGTGCCGACATGTCCCCCGGCGTGATGCGTTTGATCTTCGGTGGGTTTGCAGTGCTCATGGTGGCCGTCGCCGTTAACACGCTTCTTTTGCAGCCCGAGGTCACGCCAGCTTTGGCCAAGGCTTGGCCAGCAGCAACCGCACCAACGCGGTCAGCAGCCGTTCAGCCAGCAAATCCAAAAACCGCTGACAAAATGGTCCAGCCGGCTCAGCAGCCAACGACTGAGGTCGCCAACCGCGCAACGCCGCCTGAGCCTCAGCCGGCAGCCAAGTTCGACCCGGTGCGTATTGCCCACCTGACGACCGATGCGGCTCAGCCTCCCCGCATGCCGCGCCTGCCCGAGGCTGAGGGTGATCCCGATGTCATTCTGCGCGTGCAAAAGGAACTGCTCAGCCGCGGCTATGGTCCTGTTGTGGCCAACGGCATTGTCGGCCCGCTCTCACGCGCGGCGATCATGGCTTACGAACATGACAGCGCTCTGCCGATTACGGGCGAGGCAACGGGCGTTTTGCTCAAGCGCATGCGCGAAGGCCCAAACGTCAATCGGCCGCCTGTCCCGGACGCGCGCAAGATCCGCTCGCCTGATGCTGAGCAGGTCGTGCGCACAATCCAGCACTCGCTCACCACGCTCGGCTATGAGCCAGGCCGCATCAATGGCCGCATTGGCGACGAGACGGAGCGCGCCATTCGCGCTTTCGAAACGTCGCAAGGCATGCAGTCCTCCGGCCGTGTCTCCGCAGAACTGTTCAGCCTTCTCGCGCGTGCCATGGGCGCCCGCTCGGCCAAGGTCACGCCGTAGGCGCCGCGCCACGTGAGCGCATGAAAGCTGCTGCAACATGAATTAAACGGGCGTTTTCAGCACTGTACTCAACAGTCGGACCAATGTGTCTCATACCTGTTGCATGATCCAGGCTGGTCATGAGCCCCGTTTCTTGGCTACGACCAATCGCTGTTCAGGTGGTCATAGCCGGAGGCCTCAATGCCGAGTTCCAGCCTGTCTGATACGACCGAATTTCAATCAGGCCCATTTCAATCAAACCGGGCAAAATCGACCCTGCCCAATTCCAGTCTATCTGCGCCTTCTTTCGGCCAGACCCTCGACATGTCACGGCAATTGGCCGGTAACGGGATGCGCGTTGCCTGGTACTATGCCTTGAACCGGCTGGTTGATCGGCGCGCGGCTCAGTTGGGCGCGCAGCCGACAACCTACAAGCCAAAGCGTCCGGTGCCTGATCAGCGCGAGTTGTTCACGGAGTTGGGGCAACTGCTGATGGCCGACGCCATGGCAGTGCAATCCGGTCTTTATCCACCGATGACAGATGCAGCCGACAGCCCGCTCACGCACGCGCAGCGCATTCGCGCCATGTTCGCCGACCTGCCGGAAGCACTCGCGCGTCGTGGCGCCGAAGATGCCGGAAGCGCCAAAGCCGCCCCAAACGCCGACGGCCTACCCGACTACTTCACACAGGACTTCCATTTCCAGACCGGTGGTTATCTGACGGAGGACAGCGCGCGGCTGTACGATATTCAAGTTGAGACCCTGTTCATGGGCACCGCTGGCCCCATGCGCCGCGCATTATTGCGGCCAATTGCTGAAGCACTGGCTGGCCGTGATCAACGGCAATGCACGTTGTTGGATGTTGCCTGCGGCACGGGGCGCTTTTTGCGCCAGGTGCGGTTGGCCTGGCCGGCGCTGCAGCTGACAGGCCTGGATTTGTCCAAGGCCTACCTGAGCGAAGGTGCGCGCCAATTTGAGGGACTGCGGGCCGCCGATTGGCTTGCAGCCAATGCCGAGACGATACCTCTGCCAGATGCCAGCTGCGATATCGTCACCTGCATCTATCTGTTCCATGAGTTGCCGCCTGACGTCCGCCGAACCGTGACCAAGGAATTTGCGCGGGTTCTGAAACCCGGCGGGCGGCTGATCTTCATGGACAGCCTGCAAATGGGTGACAAACCCGGATGGGATGGCATGTTGGAAGCGTTCCCCGTGCGCTTTCATGAGCCCTATTACCGCCACTACGCGATCGACGATCTGGACACGTTGTTCACCGATGCAGGCCTTGTTCTGCGCGAGACAGCAACACCGTTCATGTCCAAGATGATGGTGCGCGAAAAAGTTTGAGGATTTGTCCGCGCGGGTTGGTTTGCGGAGTCGCGTGGGCGGCCGCGAGGCCGAAGCCCCCTCGACCACCGGGCACATAAAAAACCCCGGGCTCATCACCCGGGGTTTCGCAATTTCGTCGGAGCAAGCGGTATCTGGCCGAATTCAGACACCGAACGCGCAAGACACTCTCAATGCGCCAGTACAGCCAGCAGCAGCAACGCCACGATGTCTGGGTTAGCTTTGCACTGACGGCGCACCTCTTCGATGATGGCACCGGCAGCCCGGCCGACCGCGGTCATCGCGATGCCGCCAAACAGGTACGGGATCAGGCCGCTGATGAGCAGGCCAACGACCACGTATGGATTGTCGAGACCGAAGTTGGCTTGAAGCACCCTTAAGGTTGTGACAGCCTCCGCATTGACACGCGGGGTCGGCAATGCAGACGGATGATTTCGAGTGGGACGATGACAAATCTGCGAGCAACGTGGGCAAGCATCGAATCTCGTTCGCTGACGCCTCGTTCGCTTTCGACGATCCGCACGGTCTCGATATCATGGATGACTCTACCAACTACCGGGAAGTACGCTTCAAGCTGATTGCGCGGCTCGGACAAATACTCGTGGCCGTGATACATACCGAGAGGAACGATCGCATCAGGATCATATCGGCACGAGAGGCCGACGCACATGAGCAAGAACGCTACCGTCTCCGTCGAGGACCTGGATGACCCGGAAGAGGGCGCCGTCTGGCGTGAACTGCCGCGCACTTGGGGCATTCGCCGTCGATTGAAGCTGACCGTCGAGCAGTTTGCAGAGCGCTATCGCATCCCGGCCGAGACCGTGCGCGCATGGGAAGCTGGCACTGCCTCGCCGGACGCGGTCGCAGAGGCATATTTGCGCGTGATAGCGTTGCGCCCAGCTGAGGTAGCGGCGGCGCTTAGTGAGAGCGTGCGGGAAGCGGCGGAGTGAGTAGGGCCGCGAAGAGACCGAGTGTGGGCTCTGGAAAGATTAAAGCACCCGGATACTACTTGTAGTTATTCTAACGATCCCCATTTGTTGCCTGTTTGATCGGATGGAGAGTTGTTTGCCGAAGCCAGCAAACGCAGCCTCTGCCCACGGCGGAAGAATTGGGGCGAAGATGGTCCGTGAAAATTATCCGGTTGAAACGGTGGACGTCGGCACACTCAAATTGCACGCTTTAGTAGCGCTGAGAGATGCGTTCTATAATTCAAATGAAGAATTCGTATCCGTTGCTGAGAGTCCGTCCGGCATTTTCGCCATGAAAATCAATCCTCGGCCAGCCGCATGATGCGCCGTAGCATGAGACGGATCATGGCGAGCACGACGAACGCCATGTGCGTGCGCGTCAGGTTTT
>JANNXS010000346.1:0-27956 GCA_031409695.1 Hyphomicrobiaceae bacterium | reverse complement strand
CGGCGGCTGCGTCGTTGCAGGACAAGGGCTGCATCGTTTACCGGCGCGGGGCGATTTCGATCCAAGATCGGGAGGCATTGGAGGCTGCCTGCTGCGAGTGTTACGCGGCGGTTCGCGACCATACCGAACTTCTATTTGGCGTCGAAGCGTAAGTTGTATGACGGTGGTCTCGACGAGACACGGCGACGGTCTGTTGCCTGCGCGACAGACACGACCACGCCTTCCATGACAATGTGAACGCAGATGGCACTGGGTCCGGGGGGAACATCGACAGTGTCGCTCTTTCCGCGCGACCTCGCGGCGGTTGAGCCGACGCTCTCGAGACCGAACCCAGTGCCATCCCAGCCGCGAGCACGAACCATGCGCAGAATCTATGCCATGGTCATGCGCGGGCGCCGCAGACGTTTGATCGGTGTAGAGCTTCATCTCCTCCCATCACGGCTGCTTGCTGATGGTAACGCTTGGCAACTTGATTTGAACCACGCTCTGCTGGCTTTGGTAATATAAGTAACCCAGTGTCACAACAGCCAACGAAAGAACGAGGATAATAGCATTTTGAGAGGTCGTCATTGGTATCTCCAGTTTTGCGGTTGTTAGGTTTATGGTCGATGCGGGCTGCGGGATTTTAGTGCGCACGGTAGTGGCCGTAGTGAGCCGCAACGGTTGCCCTAGCGGCTTCTTGAGGCCGTCATCACAACACCCTAACCAACATCGTGTTTCTCATCGCGGAAGCTCTCTGCGCGATCGGTCAGGTGGATCATTTGATGCGCTGCTTGCAGCATCAGCGCGATCTGCGTCGCGCCGACACACCCGATTTCGAAGAGAATTTCGGCGAGCAAAATAGCGAAATCGTCGTTTTCCTCGACAACAAGGACACGGGTCGGTGCCGTAGGCAGCCCGTGCACAAGCAAAATCTCCGAGCCGACGGCCATGCCAAGGGCATTAACTCCCGGTGTTTATGACTGCGGTCGCGTTCTTCAGCCTGAGCCCGACGACATTGGCTTTCGGTGATTTTGGCGCGGCGTGCGATTCGACGAACCACAGCTGCTTGTCGATACCGCGTGAGATTTCCGTGAACAGATCAGCCGTATCGACGTCGCCGAAATCGGTCGCAAGCTTGGTGGCGTCGCGCGCCGATTGGCCAAAGGCCGCTAGTGCCGCCGCGACCGCGAACACGTGGCTGGCCTCGTCTGCGATCCCGAGATCATACGGAATCAAGAATGAACGTTCGGCCGCGACTTGGATGGTGCCATGTGCCGTGCCGCCAAGGCCACCGGCACGTTCGGAGATCTTGTCGGAGAAATCTTCGACGGCCTCAGATACTTTGTCGAACAGCTCGTGGATGGCCATAAATCCAGGACCGCGCACATTCCAATGCGCCTGCTTCGCTTGCGCGTGCAGATCGATCGATGCCGCCAGGTGCTTGTTCAGAAGTTCAATCGATTGGCTGCGAATGGGTTCGGCAAGTGTATTGTGGGTGGCATGCATGAGGCATCTCCAGTCGAACACATGAGGGCAACAAAGCTGGTGTTCCCCACTCCCTCACCGTCTGTCTCACAGCTGTGGGCCACACAGCTGCAGGACGGGCGGTGAGTGAAGTTTTAGGGAGCACCGTTACTTCTTGATCGGCGGCATCGCCTTGGCCTGCTCAGCCGTCACCTTTAGAACAACGCGATCCGTACCCATCGTGAATTGAGCAGGCATCAGACGAATACGCGTTTCGCCAAGGCCGAAGAACCCGCCGATATCAGCGTGCATTTCAGTCACTTTGCCCGTAACATCACGCGCAAAAGCAGAGACCTCGCCAATTTTTTTATCGTCGCTGCTGTACACGGCCTTGTCGATCCAGGTTTTCGCTTGAGCGTCGGTCAGGGTCAATTCCGGTGTGACGATGCTTGGCATAGGCGCTGTGGGCGTCGGCGATGGCGTCTGTGCGAATGCAGAGGTGCTGGTAAAAAGGGTGGCGGCGAAGGCCGCGATCAGGATCGGTTTCATGTTCGGTTTCCAGATTTTAATGCGGGTTGGAAGGCGTGATCACTTTTTGGCGTGGACCGTGCTCTAGTCGTGCGTGTCGTGAGTGCCGTGAGCCTTATGAAGCTCAACGGCCTGTGTGTCGGTTGCGGGAGCCATTGGACGTTTCCTTGTCGGCTATGGTGAAGGAAAAACAGCGGTCTCAAGTGGGGGGACTTGAGACCGCTGGTCATTGGCCGCGACACCTGGGGAGGGCACGTGTGCTGCTGTCACTTGGATCAGCAGGCCAATGAAGCTAACTGGGAAGAGCATCAGCCAGCACTGCGTTCTAGGCTCGCTCTGTCCAATCGCGACAGCCTCGGAAACTACTCATTCTGCGCGTGAAGGCTGACCGTGAAGCTTTTCAGGGACACCGACGGACATCGATACTCATCAACGTTTTTTGACCGGGACGCTTGTGCGCGTGCTACCTGCCATCGCGGTTGATGTTCATAGAGTATGTATCATGGCGACGCTGATGGGAACGCAAACGCCTGTCACGAATGGCGACAAAGCAAATCGGCCTGGTGCGCTTGACCTCAAACATCAAGCGCCCGAAATCTCTCCCGAAATCCCCAGTGCGGCAATGACGCGTCTTTGTCATGACCTGCGTCAACCGCTTCAGACCCTGGTGCTGCTCCAGTCGCTACTTACCAAGTCTGTTGAAAACGCGCGCGCACAGGACTTGGTCAAGCGGTTCGGCACGTCACTCGATGCCATGACTGCCATTCTGAACTTGCAATCACATGCGATTGACGAAATGCGTGTTGAAGATCACCCGGCCGACGTCGTGGTTACGCAAATCCCACCAGGGCCCCCAACAGAGGTGAGCATCGCAGGGCTGGCACACTCGCCCGCGTGCCACAATGCTGCGACCCTCGAAACTTTCAGGCCCGTGGTCTTTGTCGTTGACGATGATCGCGACGTGCGAGCTGCAATCCGCAGCGTTCTCGAAAACGATGGTCAGACCGTCGAGGAGTTTGCGTCTTGCGAAGAATTTCTCAAATACGATCGAAGAAACAGTGACGGTTGCCTGCTGGTTGACGCCTATTTGCCGGGCATGGGCGGCCTTGAACTGCTGCATCGGCTTCAGTCCATCGGCCACACCCTGCCGGCGATCATGATCACGGGCAATAGCGATGTACCAATGGCCGTCGAGGCTATGAAAGCTGGTGCTGTCGATTTCATCGAAAAGCCGATTGGTCGAGACGAACTGCTTGCCAGCATTAAACGCGCGACGGACCACTCCAAGGACCTGAACAAGCGGAATGCGTGGCGTAGTGTTGCTGCTCGCCATTTGGCTGGACTAAGCGCGCGGCAACGGCAGGTCATGCAGCTCGTGCTGGCCGGACATCCAAGTAAGAACATCGCAGCCGACCTCGGTATCAGCCAACGCACGGTGGAGAACCATCGCGCCTCCATTATGAAACGGACCGGGACAAAATCACTCCCAGAGTTGGCGAGATTGGCCATTGCCGCAACACAGCAAGACAGGCGGCCAGACGATACCGCATAGGTAGATTCCGAGGCTTCAAGGTGCATTCGCCCTATGTTTCATGAGGCGCTGAACGCTAAAGATTGCTCAGCAGACTCGAAAAGCCAGCGCGTCAGGGCGTGGCCCTCGTCAACAACAGATAGGCAACACTCATGTCCAAAATCAACGCAGACAAGGCTTTCGTCGTTGTGGCCGACGGCGAAAGCGCTCGGTTTTTCCGCATTCCGGGGCATCACGATAAGATGACCTTGGTCGCCGAGGGCGTTTTGTATCCAACCGGCCTTGAGTCGGAAGGACCTTCAGGCAAAGGCATGCCTGAGAGATCGGGCCGGGAGTCTGACGAGGCGACATTTGCCAAGCAGTTGGCGCACGATCTGTATCGACGCGCGCACAATGGCGAATTCACGTCGTTGATCCTGATCGCCGACCCGCAGACGTTGGGGCAAGTGCGGCCGCTGCTGCACAAGGAAGTTCAATCACGCCTTGCGCGCGAGATCGGCAAGACGCTGACCAAAGCGTCACACGAGGACATTCTGAAGGCCATCGACGCGTGAAGCATGACGTCGGGCGGCAAAATTCCTCGCTCCGTGAGTAGAATCCGAGGCTACGCAGATCGAGCAAAGACCGCTACGTGTTGATCATGGATCAGTTCCCGCAGGCGAGAAGCTCTAACACCGTCGGTCAATAGAATTGACCGGCGGCATAAGCGCGTTTTGTTTGCGCGTGGCCGCCCAACCAACCCCACGCGCGGATCCCATCGGTCATTAAATATGACCGCTGGTATAAGCCCCAAATGCGCCTCGCCCAGGCGCCTGCCGAACCGTTTGCCCACTTCAACACTTGGAAGCACCATGCCCACGTCGCGCACAGAAGCGCCGCAGAACCACCGTGTCTCGATTATGTATGGTGATGGCGCACACTCGTTCTGGCTCGCGCCGGGGACAACGCTCGGCGAACTCGCGGTCCATGTATCGGGGCTCGATACGCTCCACGCCAACACCCCGCTGGCCATCAACGTCGTTGTTGAGACGCCACGTCGGCCAATGCCGACGATCCAACCGGTACCCACGTCACACTGAACTTAAACAAGGACCTCGATTATGGACAAAGACCGCATCAAAGGCGCCGCCCAGAAAATCAAGGGCAGCATCGAAAAGACCGTCGGAAAACTGACCGGCAACAAGAAGCTAGAGCGCGAGGGCACGGTCGACAAAGCCGTGGGTTCGGCCCGCGAAAGCGTCGGCAAGGCCAAGGACGCCGTGCGCGACGCGATCAAAGACGCGTCCAAATAGAGGCCGAGCGATTGAGCCTGTCGACTGTGCGTCGCCCCCCAACAGTCGGCGGCACAGATTGAGCATGCAAATCACCTCAGGAGTACACGATGACCATTCGACGTAAATTTGCCGTCTCGGTTGTGACGGCGGCAGCGCTGCTGCTGTCGGCGTTGCCACCATCTCCCAACTCCGAGGTCTTGGCACAGGCGCAGCGCCCGGATGGCAGAGGTGCCGGTGGCGGCAACCCAGCTGGGCCGCCGCCGACGGCGACGCCGCCAACTCGCTCGGCCCCGCCAACCATCAACCGCGGCCCGACATCGACACCGAACGTGACACCAGAGCGGACGGTCCAACCGCGCGATATCAGGCGGAACCGCGACACACCACCGACCCGCGTGATCTTCGGTGATGGTGATCGCCGTCGCGGCGATGGGGATGGCAACCGCCGCCGCGGCGATGGGGATGGCAACCGCCGCCGCGGCACACGCTATGTCTGGGCCCCAGGCATCGCGTTTTATTTCTATGACGGTTTCTACCACGGCGACTGTTCGTGGCTGCGCCGCAAAGCCCGCGAGACCGGCAGCCGCTACTGGCGGCAGCGTTATGAAAAGTGCCGCGATGAATGACCTTCACTCGGACCGAAAGGAACCTCCGTGTCCATAATCCGTAATGCCCTTGTCTTATCCCTCACGCTTGGAGCGATCCCGATGCCCCTAATGTCTAACGCCGCAGCTCAGACTTCAATGCCACAAACGTCAGCCTCAACCATGGAGTTCGTGACTGCGCAGCCGGCGAACCAATCGCTTGCCCGCGTTTTCCTTGGTGCCAATGTCACCAACCCCGAAGGCCAAACGGTTGGCGACATCAACGATCTAATGTTCGACAAATCCGGCCAGATCAGCACGGTCGTCATCGGTGTCGGCGGCTTCCTTGGGCTTGGCGAGAAAGTCGTCGCCGTACCTTTCGCATCATTGACCGTCGGCTCAGCAACGGATGGTTCGCGTACCATCATGCTGAAGGCCACCAAAGACTCGCTGAAACTCGCGCCAGCTTTTACCGCAACAGAAAAGACGACCATGGACGTCGTGCGGGATAAAGCCGTCGACCTTGGTCACAAGACAGCTGACAAGGCCAACGAACTCAAAGACCAGGCAGCCAAGAAGATCGACGACATGACCAAGGCTCAGCCAGTCAAGAAGTAATCGAAAAAAAGCCGCCTCTCATTTCACAGGAACATCTCATGCAAGTCGAAGCTCTCCTCATCCTCCTCCTTATCGGCGCCGTCGCTGGCTTCCTGGCCGGTCTTGTCGTCAAGGGCTATGGTTACGGCCTCGTCGGTAACATCGTTATCGGCATCGTCGGGGCCGTTATCGGCGGCTGGCTGTTGCCGCGTCTGGGCCTTTACCCAGGCGGCGACATCATCGGCCAAATCATCGCTGCAACGCTCGGTGCGATCGCGCTGCTCGTGGTCATCGGTCTTGTGCGGCGCGTTGCATAAACCCAATTTGCCGCCACGAGAGTATGTTTCTAAAGTTCCGCCGTGGCGGTTTCAGATTTTGACAAGAGGTGGGGATCTTGCCTTGCGACGAACACGACAGGCAACGGATCGCTGCCGCACTACAGCGTCGCGATACACACTTGACGCTCGGCATGTCTGTCGCAAGCTTTGGCGTCGGCGAGATTGACTATCTCGCCGACAGCATCACTTTCGACGTCATCGCGGCAGCGTTGTTTGGTTTACCGGCCGACACGGCCATGCCCCGTGGTGATTTTCACGCCCGCTTTCATGGAGAATGCGCCCCCAAAGTGGCGAAAGCCATTGCGGCTGCCCTCGACACCGGCGGAACGGGCGGGCCTGTTTCCATAGAGTTCCGGATCGTGCGACCAGATGGCTCAGAAACTTGGGTGCTTGCGAACAAGAAAGCTATTTTCACCCCGGCGGGTCCGGACGGTGCCTTGCGAGCAACCACGGGTGTTATCGCGGTTAGAGATATTTCCGACCGCAAAGCCGCCGAGGACAAGTTGCGCATCTCAGAGATCCGCTATCGCCGCCTATTTGAGGCCGCGAATGATGGTGTTCTGCTTGTCGACCCGGCGACCTTGAAAATTGTCGATGCCAATCCCTTCATGACACGGCTGCTTGGCTACACGCATGATCAGCTCGTCGGCAAAGAGCTGTTCGAGATTGGCCTGCTCAAAGATAGCGCGATGAGTCAGGATATGGTCGATAAACTGAAAATCGAACATCACGTACGCTACGAAGATCTGCCACTCGAAAGTAAAAGTGGCGAACATCGTGATGTCGAGGTCGTGGCAAATCTTTACGACGAGAACGGTCGGGCAATCATCCAATGCAACATCCGCGATATCACCGATCGCAAGGGTGTTGAGGCCGCCGCGCTGCAAAACGCACGCCTCTTCGTGGCACTGATCGAAGAGGCGCCGAGTGGTGTCTATGTGATTGATGCAAAGTTCCGCGTGCTGCAGGTCAATCGTCTCGCAGAGCCCGTTTTTGCGTCCGTCAGCCCGTTGGTTGGCCGCGATTTCAATGAGGTCCTCGACATTGTCTGGGGCGATGAGGTCGGCAAACGGCTGGCCTCACTCTTTCGGCATACCTTGGACACTGGGGAAACGTACGCGTCCCGCTCATTCACAGAACAGCGAGCCGATATCGCCGTCGAGCAATCCTATGAATGGGAGCTGCAGCGCGTGACGCTCGCTGACGCAAGCTTCGGCGTGGTTTGCTACTTCAACGACATAACCATGCGAAAGCACGCCGAAGATATCATCGCGGAGCGCGAAGCCCATGTCCGCAGCATTCTCGACAACACGCAGGCGTTCATCGGGCTGCTGAGTGTCGATGGCACGCTGCTCGAGGCCAACAGTCCGGCGCTCAAGGCCGCTGGTGTCACACGTGACCGGGTCATCGGCCGCAAACTCTGGGACGCGGGATGGTGGGCACAGGATGCACGTGAGGTGGCGCGCCTCAAAGACGCGATTGCTCGGGCCGCAAAAGGCGAAATAGTGCGCTACGACATGGTGGTGCACGCCGCTGACGAAACACACATGGACATCGATTTTATGGTGGCACCTGTGCGCGACGCGAGCGGAACCGTAACGTTGCTCGTGCCTTCGGGCAACGACATCACTCTGCGCAAAGCCGCCATGCACAAAATTCAGATGTTGATGGGAGAGGTCAACCATCGCGCCATGAACTTGCTCGGCGTCGTTCAGGCGGTGGCGCGGCAAACAGCGCGCGATGGCGATCCGGCGACGTTCGTAACACGATTGACCCATAGGATCGGTAGCCTCGCAGCAAGCCAGGATTTGCTGGTGCAGAACGAATGGCAAGGCGTTGAGGTCGACGATCTCGTTGCGACCCAGCTATCGCACTACAAAGACTTGGTGGGCACACGAGTGACTTTCGATGGCCCGTCCGCGCGTTTAACACCCGCGGCGGCGCAAGGTATCGGCATGGCGTTGCACGAGCTCGCAACCAACGCCGGCAAGTACGGGGCATTGGCCGGTAAGGACGGCCGCGTGAACCTCTCGTGGCGGATCACAACGGTCGCCGCGCCAATGTTTGAGATGCGGTGGATAGAAACCGGCGGACCTCCGTTTAATCCGCCGACACGCAAAGGTTTCGGCCAGAAGGTGATTGGTCCGATGGTTGAGGCGTCCGTCAACGGCCACGCCGAAACTGATTACAAGCCGAGCGGCCTTTCTTGGACACTGATCGCGCCGATTTCCGATACGCTTGAAGGGGCGCGCAGCGTCGCGCGCGCAGCCCATCCAGAAACTTGAGCTTCGGCCCGTTGACACGGCCGGCGCAGTGTCAATGTCTGGGAACAGCCGGATTGCGTGCGGCGCGCGTCTGTGAAGCTAGCCGGATCTGAGCATTGGTGGCGCCGAAGCCCTGATAGGCTTGCCGCCGTTCGACGATCTCGAAGAAAAAGCGATCGTCGAAGGCATGTGTATAAACTTGCAGATATTCGCCGTAACCGTCCCGCTCATAGAGAATGTCGGCCCCCTTGAGCCGTTCGATGTCTTCGAGCGACAGCTCGGTCTTGGTTTCAAGATCGTCGTAGTAGTTCTCGGGAATACGAAGTAGCTCGACGCCGTTCTTTTTCAATTGCTCGACCGTTGCGAAGATGTCGTCGGTAGCAAAAGCAATGTGCTGCACGCCGGAACCGAAAGCTTCGTTGAGAAATCGCGACGACATCGTGCGTGCCGATTGCGACGCATTCAGCACGAGCCGAAGTTCACCACCTGCCGTTTGAATGACCTGGCTCTTCACTATGCCGCCAGGGTCGAGCACTGTCGCTTCGGGAAGCTTCGCGAGTTCGAGCAGCGACGTGTAGAACAGAAGCCAGGACAGCATTTCCTCGTAGTGCATCGACTGTGAAATGTGGTCGATCGTGGTCAGACCGGCATCGGCTGACGTGCTGACGGCCACGGGGCGGAACTCACAATCCCACAATCGATCCAGAGGCGGTTTGCCATCGATGAAATAGATGAGCCCGCCGCCCAAACCGCGGATCGCAGGAACCTCGATCTCACCTGGTCCAATGTCTTGGCTGAACGGCACATCGAGCAGCAGGCGCGCCCGCTGCAGGGCAGCGTTCGCATTGTCGACCTTTAAGCCGATCGCACAGACACCCGCACCATGTGTCACGCCGAATGCGTGCGCAAAACCCTTGGATTCACTGTTGATCACAAGATTGATCCGTCCTTGCTGCCAACGTGAAACGGACTTCGAGCGATGGCAGCCCGTCTGGCAAAATCCAAGACCGAGGAACAGCCGCTCCACTTGCGGGGCGGCTGTGGCATCGACGGAGAATTCGATGAACTCGGTGCCAAGGCAGCGCGTGCGCGGCGGCATCGTTGGGCGGTTGGACACGTGCTGAACGCCTGACGAAGCAAGCTGATCGAGGGCAAAGATCAGCGATCGATGTCCATCAACAGCCACCGCCTTCGTCGAGCTAGCGCGAAACTGGTCATTGAAGATCTCAAGCGACAAGATACCGTCGTATCCGGTTGCCGCAATCGCCTCCATGAACTCCGGGATCGGCATGTCGCCCTGCCCTGGAAAACTCCGGAAATGACGTCCCCAGGTGAGAAAGTCCATGCTCAGCATGGGCGCGTCGGCGAGCTGTACCAGGAAGATCTTATCGCCAGGAATGTTGCGGATCGCCGACATGTCCGTGCGCCGCGCGCCGATATGAAAGCTGTCGAGCACAATCCCGATCGCCGGGTGGTCGGCACGCCGCACGATTTCCCAGGAATCGCGATAGTCGTTGACATGTCGTCCCCACGACAACGCCTCATAGCCGACCCGATGGCCACGTTTGGCCGCGCGCTCGCCCAGGGCTCGCAAGTCGTCTGCAGCCCGCCCAATGCCGCCGATACTGTCGGGCGCGACACTGGAGCAGATCAGCATCAGATTGCAGCCAAGCTCGGACATCAGATCGAACTTGCGCTCGGCGCGCGCAAACGCGCGGTCGCGCTTTTCCGCCGGAAGTCCCTCGAAATCTCGGAACGGCTGAAAGGCGACGATGTCGAGCCCGAGATCCGCCGCAATGCGGCGCACATCTTCAGGCGTGCCATCGAACGCCAAGAGATCGTTCTCGAAGACTTCGACACCCTTCAAGCCCGCTGCAGCAATAGCCTTCAGTTTCTCGCGGAGATCTCCGCTCAGGCAGACCGTCGCGATCGAGAGCTTCATGATCGTCTCCCGTGGGTGCAGAGGGAATACTTCATACGGACATGGTTTGTGTTGCTTCACGTGCAGCCAACGCCCGCGCAAATGTCCGCTTCATGCGTACAATGTCGGGTTCGAGCCCGGTAAAATGGCGAAACGCATCGGCCGCCTGGTGCGTGCACATGCCGCCGCCCGTGAGCACGCGACAGCCTAGGCTCCGGGCTGTGATGATCAGTTCCGTCTCCATCGGGCTGTAGATCACATCTGCTACGATGTGATGCGCGCGCAAGGCATCGGCTGGAACCGGCATCCCGCTTTTGCCGGTCATGCCAATTGGTGTTGCGTTGATGACGGCGGCAGCGTTCGCCACAGCACTTGGAAGATCTTCCACCAAGCTGCAGCGTCGTTTGTCAAAGTGCGTCATGAGGTCGGCGATGGTCGCCCTCGCGCGCAGTGTGTCGACATCGTAGACCGCGACATGCGCCGCGCCGAGATCCATCAATGCGAAAGCAACCGCACGTCCGGCCCCGCCAGCACCAACCAACACGACATCGAAACCGCGCAGACCGTCGTGGCCGAACTCATCTTCGACACTGCGCCGGAACCCACTGCGGTCCGTGTTGTAGCCCGTCGTCCGCCCGCTCTTGTCGATTCTGACAGTATTGACAGCGCCGATCTCGCGCGCCTCTAACGAGACCTCATCGAGCAGTGGTAAGATCGTCTGTTTGACTGGGAAGGTGACGTTGACGCCCGCAAATCCGACGGCCTTCACGGCTCTGAGAAGTTGCTCCAAGCGGCGTTCTGTCGACCGATCGAGATCCATCAGGTGATAGTGACCGCGGATGCCATGGGCGGCGAATGCATCTTCATGCAGAGCCGGCGACAGCGATTGCATGATGTTCGAGCCGATCAGCCCAACGATGGTGGCGGGCTTGCTCATGGGGCGGAGCCTGTGGCGGGGGCGAGGCCGCCGCCAAGAAACAATTGCGCGATACGCGGATCGGCGAGAATGCTGGCGGCCGTATCCTCAATTCGGGTTTGGCCCTGTTCGAGCACGAGGCCGTAGTCCGACATTTGCAGGGCCATCTTGGCATTCTGTTCGATCAGCAAAATCGTCACGCCCTTGTCACGCAGGCTTTTCAGGATTCCGAAAACCTCTTGCACCATCAGAGGCGATAGCCCGATCGAGGGTTCGTCGATCAACATTAGCTTGGGCTCAAGCAACAGGCCACGGGCGACTTCGAGCAACTTCTGCTGTCCGCCAGAGAGTGACGAAGCCTGTGCGCCGGCTTTCTCACGCAGGATCGGAAAGCGCCCCATCATCACATCGATCTTTGCACTGAGCCCTGATTGATCAGCCAACGCGACACCGCCGAGTTCCAGATTGTGGCGGACACTGAGCTCTGGAAAAATGTTGCGACCTTGCGGGACATACGACACGCCAGCGTCGAGCATCTGGCGCGGCGTCCAGTTGGTGACATCGCGACCGTCGAGTTTGATCTGCCCGGTCCGCACACCGAGCAAACCGAATACAGTCTTGAACATGGTCGACTTGCCGGCGCCGTTCGGACCGATCACCGTCGTGATTTTGCCGCGCGGGATGGCGGCCGTCGTGCCGTTGAGGATCGTCATCTTGCCGTATCCAGCGACAACGTCGGTGAGCGTCAACAGAGCGTCGGGTGGTGAAGTCGTCATGATTGGAAACTCAATGCCCCAGGTAGGCTTCGATCACCTTCGGGTCGCGGCGAACGGCGTCGGGTGTACCCCCGGCGATGATCTGACCTTCAGCGAGCACGAGGATACGCGTGCACAACGACATGACGAACTCCATGTTGTGCTCGATGACAACGAACGTCGCGCCGGTTTCGCGGTTAATCGCCTGCAGGCGCTCCTTGAGATTGCCGAGCATGGTCAGGTTGACGCCACCGGCCGGCTCATCGAGCAGCACGAGCTTCGGCCCCGCCATGAAGGCCATGGCGCAATCAAGCAGTTTCTGCTGGCCATAGGAGAGGCTGCCAGCTTTCTCGTCGGCGAGGTGGCCCAGCCGGAAGAACGCGATCATCTTCGCGGCTTGCCCCGACAGTCCGGCGTCACGCGCACCGAACAGACGCGACAGGCGCGAGCCCTCGTGCTCCTGACCGGCGAGGATGAGGTTTTCCCGCACCGTCAATTCAGGAAACACCTGCAGCAGCTGGAATGTGCGCCCGATGCCGAGGCGGTTAAGTTGCGATGGCCGTAGCCCTGTCACGCTCTCGCCGCCGACCAGGACCTCTCCGCGCGTTGGGGTCAGCTGACCGAGGATGCAGTTGAACAGCGTCGTTTTACCGGACCCGTTTGGGCCGATGAGGCCGAGGATCTCGCCCGGGTGGACATCGAACGTCACGCCACGTACGGCATGAACGCCACCGAACGATTTGGCGACATCACGGACTTCGAGTACAGGTGAGCCAAGTGTGAGGGTCATGATGCCTCTCCCGCCTTTGGCGTGCCGGCCCCGAGGGTCGGGCCTTTGTCGTCGGCATGCGGGCGGCGTGTCGGCGTCACGAGCTTCTTGAACAAGCCCACAAGTCCGGTCGGACAGAAGGCCATCATCACAATCACGATGATGGCATAGACAAGCAGATAGCTGAGCATGTGCTGGATGAAGGCGATCGACTTCGGGTTCCATCCAGCAAGCCAAGTCGGAAGGTTGGAATTTGCAACCTCGAGCCAGTCGGGCAGCAGCACTGCGACGGCTGCGCCAAGAAACGGTCCGACCAGAGTGCCGGAGCCGCCGACCACGACCATCAGCATGAACAGCAGCGACGGCGCGAGGGCGAATGGCGAGGGATCAATGAAGCCAATCAACGGCGCGTAAAGCGCACCTGCGAAGCCGCCGTAGGCAGAGCCGATGGCAAAGGCGAGCAATTTATAGGTGCGCACATCGACGCCGAGGCTCTCGGCGCGGATGGCATTTTCGCGCAATGCCGTGAACGCACGGCCCCAGGGGCTGCGGATCAACCACCACATGACAAACGTGAGGACGGCAGTGATGGAAAGCGTGAACCAGTAAAAATACAACGGCGGCCGGAGACTAATACCAAACAAGCTCGGGCGCCGGATACCCTGAATGCCCGACACGCCACCGGTCAGCCATTCCTCGTTGCGGAACACCAACCAAACGAAGATTGTGAATGCGAGCGTGACGAACGCCAGATAGTGTTTTTGCACGCGTAAGGCCGGAAAACCGAGCACGATTCCGACGACGAACGTCAACGCGCCCGCGGCAATGAAGGCGATGCCCCAGGGCAGTCCCGCCTCGGTCGTCAGCGCCGTCAGATAAGCACCGATACCGAAGAAAGCTGCCTGTGCCAGCGTTTCCTGGCCTGCGTAGCCGACGATCAGGTTCACGCCCATGGCGGCGATCGCAATCACCAGCCAACGCGAGAGGTTCAGCATCCCGTAGGAACGCAGGCCGCGCCACGGTAGGCCGATACTGGTCAAGTCGAGCGGCAGCACGATGAGCACCAGAACCGTCAGCAGCAGTGCTGGTATCTTAAACCGATCGAAGGTCATACTGCGCGCTCCTCTTTGCGTCCGAGCAGCCCTTGCGGACGGAACAGGATGACGAGGACAAGCAGGATCAGCGGGACAGCCTGACGGTAAGATGAAGCGACGCCGATTCTATCGAGATAACCCGCGGCGAGGTTGTCGATGACTCCGACGACGAGGCCACCTGCGATTGCGCCGCGCACCTGATTAAAGCCGCCGACGATTGCGGCGACGAACGCCGCAAGTCCGAGCGGCTCACCGTTGGTGAACTT
Source organism: Hyphomicrobiaceae bacterium (assembly GCA_031409695.1). Taxonomy (GTDB): domain Bacteria; phylum Pseudomonadota; class Alphaproteobacteria; order Rhizobiales; family Hyphomicrobiaceae; genus JABFRJ01. The sequence continues at coordinate 13,673 of JANNXS010000346.1, read as the reverse complement.
GGCGAAATAAACTGGCGAAATCAGCACAGAAGCGACGGCTGCCAGGGCTGCGTTGATCAAGAAAGTGTACAGGATCATGCGCTCGACGGGTACGCCAAGAATACGCGCCACTGTTGGGTTCTGCGCGGTCGCCTGCATCTGTCGGCCCGTGCGGGTCGAGGAGAGGAAATGCTGCAGCGCCGCGATTGCAGCCATAGCGATGAAGAACACGCCAATCTGCGCCACCGAGACCTTGACGCCAAACACGTCGATCAAGGTCGAAGGCAACAGAGACGGAAACGGTTGCGCCTCGGCCGAGTAGAATTCCTTGATGCCGTCCTTCAGTAGAATCGCAACAGCGATCGTCGATATGACCAATGGCATCGGCCCGTGCTTGATCAGCGGGTCGACGATAGCGAACTTGAAGGTCAAGCCCAGCAGCAGCATCGACGCGGTGATCGCGATCAGGACTGCGATCCAAAAAGGCACGCCAAGCACGCTCGTCGCGATGAGGGCGAAAAACGCGGGCAACATGACGAACTCGCCTTGGGCGAAATTGATCGTCTGCGAGGCCTGCCAGAGCAGGGTAAAACCGACGGCGGCGAGTGCGTAGATCGCACCTGTCGCAAGGCCGGCGATCACCAGCTGGAAAAAGTCGGTCATGAGCTGATCCACTCCCCCGGAGCGCTGACTGCTCCTCTCCCCGTGCTTCACGGGGAGAGGGAACTCCGCTGATTGCGGGCTTGCCCCAGTCGGGTTAGGGCTTCAGCTTGGGCAGGGTCTGCGTGATAACCTGCTTGCCGCCCTTGACCTCGGCGAGGAACGAAATGCGGTCGATTTCGCCGGTCGCGTCCCAGGTGCCCTCGATCAGGATTCCAGGCGTTGTGGTCGGCGAGATTGTCATGCCGCGAAGTGCCTCGGCGATGGCCTTGGCGTCTAGTTTACCAGCCTTCTCCGCCGCGGCCTTGATCATGTACGGCGCGATATAGCCCTTTATACCGTTGTGATCCGACGCGTAGTTGTATTTAGCGCGGAATTTTTCAGCAAAAGCTTTCACAAGCGGGATGTCCGCATCGACCGTCAGACCGACATGGCCTTTGACGCCTTCAGCGGCGTCCTTGGCGAGGTCGATGACCTTTTGGCCGAGCAGCGTCGTTTCGCCGATCAATGGCTTGTTCAGGCCCTGCTTTTTGGCCTCGATCAGGAAGCGCGCGCTCTCTTCTTCGTTTGTGTAGACGAAGACGGCATCGACGTTCGCGGCCTTAAGTTTGACCACGTCGGCTGCAAAGTCCGCTTGACCGGCTTCGGTCGACAGGTCGAGGACGACCTTGATGCCGCGGCTGTCCAGCTCTTTCATGATCGAATTTCGGCCGCCCTTACCGAAATCATTGTTGACGTAGACGACAGCGATTGTCTTCGCCTTAACGCCGTCACGCAGGTAGTTGGCAATCTTCGGCATCGACACGTTCTGGCCGAAAGAGGTTCGGAAAATGTACTTCGAGCCTTGTGCGGTCAAATTGGCGGCTTCTCCGCCGATAATCTGCGGCACCTCGGCTTCGTTGGTCATCTGCAGTGTGGCCGAGACCGAGCCCGAGTAGATCGGGCCGAAGATGGCAATCGGCTTGTCGTCGAGTGCGCGCTGAATGCCTGCGCGAGCTTTGCCTGGGTCACTGGCTGTGTCGACGAACACGAGTTCGATCTTCTTGCCGAGGATGCCGCCCGCCGCATTGATCTCTTCAACGGCAAGAGACGAGCCATTTTTCCAATTGGTGCCAACGGTGGCGCCGGCGCCGGATAGTTCGATAATGTTCGGGATCTTGATGGTGTCTTGCGCGAACGCGGGAGCAGCTAGTGTGAGGGCGGCAATAGAGACGGCGGCAAACGAACGACGGGTTAGCGATGCGAAGGGACGCATGGGTGCAGTTCTCCTGGTTTCCTCCTCGTCCCCGACGCCGTTTTTTGTCATTATTGTTGTCGAGGCGGCGCAGCATCACGCCCGCGCGCTGAGTCAATGTACCAGACCCGAATTGCAGTCAAATACCTAGATGTCAGTTCATGCAAACATCATGTTAATTTTTCAGCGACTGTTGCAGGCTCGCGCCCGCGGCGGGTGCGATGTGGTGGACGGGTGAGATCGCACATATGCTCGCGCAAGTGCGCAATAAACTTGCCGCAATAAAGGGACAGGTCCGCATCTTTGCGCGTGGCGATGTATGTCTCGAAGGTCGTCTCCTCGGCTATCTCCAGCACGCGAAGCTTCGGCCAGTTGTCCCCGGCCAGTGTGAATTCATCGATGACGGCAATGCCGAGGCCATTGGACACCAGCGCGCAGACGGTGGAACCGAAGCGTGCGCGAATGCCGACCTGATACGTGAGCGCGAGGCGAGAGAATATATCCGCCATGATGCGACCGTAGGGGTCGCTTGGGTCGATGCCAATCAAATCGTGCTTGACGATCTCATACGCCGAGACCCGCTCCATGCGCGCGAGGGCATGTGTCGCCGGAACGATACATTTGAGGCGACCGGTTGCGAGCGGCTGGGACGTTAGCAGGGGATGCTCCAGCTTGTAGCTCATCGCAACCGCCTCGCCTTTGCCGAGCAGCAGGTAGTCGATGGCTTCCTCAATCTTGAGCACGTCGATATCGATCAACAGTTCTGGATATAAGCGTCGGATGTCGGCGATCGCGCGCGGCACCATGACATTCGAGAGGCTCGGAACAGAACCGATCTTGAGGGCCGCATCTCCGCCCTTCTTGAGGCGATGGACTACAAACTGAAGGTCTTCGACTTTCTCGTAGACCCCATTAATCTGGGCGAAAATATCAGATGCCTCTCGTGTCGGGGTGTACCGGCCGCCCTTGCGTGCAAACAGTTTCAGTCCGAGGGCCGTCTCGGCATGCTTCATGATACGGCTTACCCCAGGCGCCGACACATGTAGCAAGCGCGCCGCGCCGCCAACGGTGCCCGTGACCATGATGGCCCGGATCACTTCGATCTGGCGGAGTGTGAGCATGCATATCCCGGAGCGGCAACCGCTTATGAAGATCCCGAAGGCGCGAGTAGAAACTCGACCATCAGGTCTCGGACCTTGGCGAACATATCGACCCCGGCACTGGTCAGGCAACCAGCGGCCCGCGCTGCCGCGATCAACGCCGTAACCTCGGGCTTGGTAACGACGTCGCCGACAAACTTGGCACGCGACAACATGCGGAGATCCACGGGCGGCGGGTCCAAGAGGCTCATACCAAGTGGCGTCGCATTGAATATGAGATCGTACCCACTCGGATCGAGCTTCGCAGGTTGAACGGCAAACCCCTCTGCAGCAAGCCTTGCCAGCAGGCCGTCGCGCCGGTCCATGTCGAGTTCGGCAAGGCCGAGAGACGCGACCCCTGCCGCCGCGACGGCATAGGCTATCGCAGTCCCGGCGCCACCAGCACCGACGAGCAGGGCGCGGCGTCCCTCGAACAAACAACCGTTGGCGCGGCACGCCTCGACGAATCCCAGACCATCGAACATGTCGCCATGAAGCCGGCCGTCGGGTGTGCGCCGGATCGTGTTGACCGAGCGCAGGAAGCGAGCGCGCTCGCTGACGAAATCGCAGACACCATAAGCCGCGAACTTGTGCGGCACGGTGACTATCATCCCGTCGCAGTTCCTAGTCCTGCGTATTATCGAGACGAAATCCTGGAAGTCAGCGGGTGCTATCTGGACCGGCACGCAGATCGCATCGACGCCCCGTTCTTCGAACGCCTGCGTGACGCCACCTGGAGATTTCACCTGTGCAATCGGATCGCCGACGATTGGATAAAACCGAGTGGCGCCACTGTACAATTCAAGCATATGGCCTCTGCCAGCCTCGTGTGTCGCCGATGCCTGATGCGGCCCGGACTTCTCGTTCCACCATCGCGTCTACATATGATGGCAAAAGCTAGCCAGCTGTTCGGATATGCATTCGAGTTGCATCATCAGTTGCAATGGCGAATTGCCAGAAGCCGCTTTCACTGCATCACCCTCGGTCGACACCCCGACCAACCTGTAGTGAAGCACCGTCTGGAGTCCAGACAAACGCCGACGTAAATTCAAGAGGCGTTCGACATTTCGCCAAGCATGCTATTGGCCCATGGCACACAATGCTCTCACCGCGCGTAGACTTTCCGTTACTGGGAGCATTCCGTTGCAGATCGGTCGAGATCGGTTGCAGCTGCAGATCTGGTACTACCGATGTGCTTCCCCGCACCGAATGATGTAGGCGACTTGACTGGTTACCTCAGTGATACACCTATTGTTCTTTGAGTTTCTGGTGGGCGCGACAGGGATTGAACCTGTTACTCCACCCGTGTGAAGGGTGTCGTTGCCCTATCTGGGCCTTTCCGGGAGTTGCCTACCTCACCATAAATCATTGATTTTATTGAATCGTAACCGCCGCATTTTGCGCTGAATGTCCCGGTTTTGCTATTTCAATGATTCCCAAGTGCTTCCCAGCGCCGAAGCCAATTTCCGAGGCGCTGGTGTCGGACCAGAAGCGCACAAAGCGGTTGAGCGACAGCCTCGATCCGAAGGCAGGCGAGCGCATTGTCTAGTACAGCGAGATCCCAGGCTACGGCATCCGCATCCGCCCGGGCGGCTCGAAAACGTTCATTGCCCAATACCGGGCCGGCGGCGGCCGCACGGGAAAGAACCGCCGCTACACCATCGCCCGCTTCGGCAAGATGACCGTCGAAGAGGCCCGCGAGGAAGCAAAGCGGATCGTTGGCGCGGTTGCCTGAGGCAACGACCCTGCAGCCGACCGAGCCGCCAAGCGGCGCGCCAGCGCGTCGTCGATTGCGATCTCGGCGGTGACGCAAGGCGAACTGTTGTTCGGTGCCCGGATTCGCTCCGATGCCCCCGCAATCATGGCCGCGGTGCGCGCCTTTCTGGCGCGTGTCACCGTTCATCCCTGGGATCATGCTCCAGCCGAGCATCACGCCGAAATTCGCGCCGCGGCCAAATCCGCGGGCCGAAGCGCCGGAAGCTTCGACATCATGATCGCAGCCCACGCCCGCGCGCTGGGCCCAACACTCGTCTCCAGCGACAAGGCAATCGGCAATCTAAAGATCGACGGGTTGAAAGTCGTGTCGTGGGGTGGAAGGTGAGCTGGAAGCGACACACGCTCACCCCTCCCGCTTTGCCCAATCTTGATGCGCAAGCGGTCGACTGTTCAATTCATCGCGGATTGCGCGCCACGTTGGAAGGTGCCTGTCAAGCAGGCGGATGAAGCGATCATTGTGTTGCCGCTCAATCAAATGCGCCAACTCATGAGCGACGACGTATTCGAGGCTGTGCAGCGGCTTTTTCGCCAGTTCGGAGTTGAGCCGAATGTTCGCACGCGCGGGATTGCAGCTTCCCCATTTCGTCTTCATGCGTTGTATGAAAACCGCGTTCACTTTGACGCCTAGAGCCTTCTCCCAGTGCGCCAAAATCGGCGGCAGAGCCTCCCGAAGTTGGTCGCGATACCAAGCCTCAACAATGGCTTGGCGGCGCGCCGGAGTTGTGCTGGGGCGAACTGTGAGAACCAGCCGGCGCGCCCGCAGATCGACAATCGGCGCGGCGTTTCGCTCTACAATCGCAAGCAGGAAACGCTTGCCCCAAACTTGGTGGCTCTCGCGTTCAACATAGTCGCGCGGTGGCTCCCGATCCTGCGCACAAAGCTTCCTCTGGCGCGCCTTGATCCATGACAGCTTGGAGATGGCAAACAGTCGGATCGTTTCCATCGTCATGCGATGCGGCGCTGCAATGGTGACGGCACCGGCCGGGGGATGGACACTCAGATGCAGGTTCTTGATGTCCTTCTTGATGACCTCGATCACAACACTGCCGAGTTGGAGGGCGGTTCCCATCAGAACTCCTTGTGTTGCCGCACGATGGCAAAGATGCGCTCGACTTCGTCGACGTCAGGCAACACGCGGTGAATGGCTTGTTTGATGAGGTTCTCCTTGGCAATCACACCGCGCCAGCCGTCCGGTCGATTGTCGCGGATGGCATCGGCGACGGCAACGGCAAGCGCCTCGTCACCTCCTAAGTTGCTGTAGAGCGCGCGCTTGCCGGGGGAATTGATTGCGGCGGGCGTTCCGTCCGGTTGCCCTGCCTGCACCTGCCGGACGAGATCCGCGATCCGCTGCAGGTAGGCCTCATACTCAATCGCGCGAGCGCGCCGACTAGCGATGATCTCGTCGAGCAACTTCGACATGCGCTCGAAGAATGCCGGATCGTTCAACTCCTCTTGAACGATTTTGGCGCGGACGTTGTTTTCGATTGTCTCGGCAACGGCCTCTTGATTGCCCTTGAGGGCTGGCGGCAGGGAGCCGACGGCTTCGCCAATCCCGGATTTGAGAATGAGATCTAACAGTCCGATGTCGCCGAACGGGGATATTTTCCGGGGCTCGGCCGCTTCGATGTAAGTGTCGATCAGGTGCCGCATGTCGGCTTCGTAGGGCTTCATGTCGAGCGTTTCACCGCTGGCGCGGCGCACGACTTCCCGCATATCGAGATAGTAGCTCAATTGCTGCTTCATGCGCGCGATGTCGGCCGCCGTATAGCCGGCTTGCTCCAATTCGTCGGCAATGTTGGCGTGGGCGCGGATCAAAGCGACGGCGGATTTGTAGAGCGCCACGCGCCGCGGCTCGCGTTCGGCCAAATCTTCGGGCAGTTCCGTGTTGCCGCAGAAATAGCACAGAACGTCGAGCACTTCCTTCGGGGGCTCTATGGGCTGGCAGACTAGTTCAATGGCTTCAAAGGCGCCATCCAGTCGTTCGCGGCCCTTTTCGAGCCGCGTCTGCATCATGACTTCGGGGCTGGTGCCGCTGCCTGTGTGATCAAGTTCCGAGCTGTAGACTTGCAGTGCGCCCGTGTTCTTGTCGTTGACCAGCTTCTTGAACAGATCCTTGTAGTCGACGATGTGCCCGAAATCCTTGTCGGGCGTATCCAGCCGGTTGGTGCGGCAGATGGCTTGGAACAACCCATGGTCCTGCATGGATTTGTCAATGTAGAGATACGTGCACGACGGCGCGTCAAATCCGGTCAGCAGCTTATCGACCACCACCAGCAACTTCATGTTGGCCGGCTCCTTGATGAACAGCGCCTTGGCAAATTCTTCGTAGGTTTCCGTCTTTGACATGCTGGGCTTGGCTTGCACGGGCTCCAACAAATCATTGTAGATCCGGTAGATAGTTTCCTTCTCCGTCTCGTTATTTGCGCCAGTCTCTTCCTTTGAAATGTCGCTCGCCTGCGGATCGTAAGACGTGATGATCGCGCACTTGCCGGCGAACGGCGTTTGCTGGAACAGCTCGAAATACTTGCAGGCCTCATAGATGCTGGCGGCGACCAAGATGGCGTTGCCCTTTTCCTCGGAGATGCGCGGCTTGACGCTGAAATCGAACACGATGTCGCCGACCACGCGGTTCATACGCGCGCGCGAGCTGAGCACGCTTTTCATCGTGCCCCACTTCTTGCGCAGTTCGTCTTTCTGCCACTCGTTCAGACCTTTGGTCTTGGCATCGAACCATGCGTCGATTTTGTCGTCCGCTCCGAGCCACTGGTCGATGTCGCGGGCCTCATAAAGCAAATCGAGGACAACTTCGTCCTGCACGGCTTCGCCGAATTTGTAGGTGTGGATGTAGGTGCCAAACACCTCGAAGCTGGTTTGCTTGTCCTTTTTCAAAAGCGGCGTGCCGGTAAAGCCGATGAACGTCGCGTTCGGCATCATGGCTTTCATGACTTCGTGCAACTTGCCGCTTTGGGTGCGGTGGCATTCGTCGACGAACACAAACACGTTGCCGACGGTCTGGGTCGGCTGGCTCTTGAGATCCTTGATGTAAGCGTCGAAATCTTCGACCTTTTGGCCACGAAACTTGTGCACCAGAGAACACATCAGGCGCGGGCTGGGCTGCCCCAATTGGAGCATCAAATCGCGCCCGCTGCCGGCGCGGCTGATGGTTTCGCCGGCTGCGGCGAACACGCTGGCGATCTGTGTGTCGAGTTCGCTGCGATCGGTGATGATCGCCACGCGGGCGCCGCGCACGTTCTCCAAGATCCACTTGGCCAGCAGCACCATGACGATGCTTTTGCCCGAGCCTTGCGTGTGCCAGATGATGCCGCCCTTGCCTTCGGCAATCCGGGCTTGCGCCGCTTTGACGCCGAAATATTGGTGCACGCGTGGAAGCTTTTTAACGCCGCCATCAAACAGCACGAAGTCGTGCATCAGTTCTAGCAATCGCGCCTTGCTGCACATCTTCTGCAGATACTTGTCGAGCTTGAAGCCGCTGTTGTCGGCTTCGTCCTCTTTCCATTTCAGGAAGAACTTTTCCGGCGTCAGGATGGTGCCGTATTGCAGCCCCTCCGTATCATTGCCGGCGAACACGATCTGCACCGTCGAAAAGAACCAGGCGTTGAATTCGGGTTGCTGGTTGGACAGCAGTTGACGGATGCCGTCGCCGATCGACACGCGGCTGTTTTTGAGTTCGATGACGCCGATGGCGATGCCGTTGACGTAAAGCACAAGATCCGGCCGACGTTCGTTGCGGCCTTTGAGGGTGACTTCCTCGGCGATGGCGAAGTCGTTGGCGGCCGGGTTTTTCCAATCGATCAGATGCACCAATGCATTGGGGCGGCCGGGCTCGGTCTGCACCGAGATGCCGTAACGCAGGTGGGTGTAGACGGCTTCGTTGTTGCCGTAGAGTTTGCGCGCGTGGTGGTCGGCATCGCTGCGCAGCTTGTAAAGTGCCGCGCTGATCTCGGCCGTGGAATGGCCGCGCTTGGTCAGCCAATCCGTGAGGATGATGTCTTCGATATTGTTGTTGCCGACGCGGTCGGTCCAGTTGCCGAGGTAGCGATAGCCGAGTGTATCGCGGAACAGTGCAACGATCCGGTTCTGCGTGGCGCGTTCGGATTGGCCGACGGTGCTCATATCAGCCTGATCCTTCCGGTCAGCAGTTCCTGTATCATGCCCTGCTTGATGGCGCGCGCTTTGACGAGCTTGGCGTCGAGGGTTTCGAGTTCGGCGTCCATGTCGGTGAGGACGGCGGCGATGGCGGATTGCTCGGGGAGTGCGGGTATAAGAAATTCCAGGGCAAGTATCGCTGATTTGGAAATGTTCTTCATGCTTCCACTGGTGCCACTTGCTATATTTTTCAAAAACTGACGCGCTGATGGTGTGCACATGATGAAGGCAAGCCATCGCGCGCTCAATTGAGCGTTTTGGCGAAAGCGCGTCATCCACAAACGATCTGGGATAAACAAATTTGGAAAATTCTCTCCCACATAACCGCACTCGCCAACAAGATCGATCGTGTTCATGCGGCTGATGAGAACGTTATCTGCCTCAGGAAAGAGATGCACACGATGAAGGTCAGTGAGCGCAATGATTTTCGCTTCCCACGCCTTAAAATATCCCCCGGAAACTGCGGATGTCTTTAAGATCGCTTTGGCACCACTGCGAGAATCGACTTCGCCGACAACTGAGTTGACGCTGACCCCTGCAACGAGATCAGCGATTTCACTTCCCAACCGCTTCGTCTCCCACTCCCCCTTGAACCCCGGGAGGCGGCGCTTGCTGGTGAGGAGGTCCTGCATGGCGCCTTGCTTGATGGCGCGCTTCTTGGCGATCAGGCTCTCCAGCCCCTCGATCAGCGCATCCGCATCACTCAACGCCTCGGCAATGGCTTGTTGTTCGGTGAGGGTGGGTGGGAGTGGCACCCTGTAAGACTTCAAGATCCCAAGATTGGTATGCGGGACACCCGTCTGAATCGCGCTGTCCAAAATCTGCTTCTGCCCATGACCGCCCATGAAGTACTGCCACAGATATACGGGATCGTGAGCTTGTGTGTCGACGCTGAGCTTCATCTGGCTCTGCGAGATCAGATAGCTTTCAAAACCGCCTTCCGGCACAATCGACACTTGGCCAAGAGTGCCCCGTTGAGTAAAAACCATGTCTTTCGGTGCTGCAGTATTAGCTTTTAGCAACCTTGCTTTTTCAGTTGAGACGAAAACAAACTCTCCCGAAATGAAGCGTTGCCCCATGTTCTGCCCTCGAATAACAGGGACACCTGCGTTGACGTAGTCGCTTGACACAAGGTCAGATCCGAACGGCCCACCCACAATTGAGTTTGCCTTGCGTGCCGCGAGACCGGAAACAGCGCGGTACTCCCAATCCTCCGGGATAACCCCAACCTCGGTCTGCTTGAACCCGCGCTTCACGCTCACAACGCAAACCCCATCTTCGCCAGATGCTGGTTGACGCGGGCTTCCAGTTCGCCAACGCGCGCCGCCATCTGCGGCAGCGGTGTTTCATAGCGCTCGGCCAATTCCTTCACGCGGCCGGTCAGTTGCTGGCTGATGCGGTCCATCTCGCCATGGATGGCGGCGTCGAGTGTCGCCAGCCACTTGTCGTCGACCACGAGCACCTTGATCTCGGCCTCGGTCAACGTCGGATAATGCGCATAAACCTTGGCGTCGAGTGCGGCCTCGGCGTCCTTCAACTGCTTCTTGAGATCGGTCTCCGTGCCAGAACTCTCAAGCCAAGCGCGCAACACGGCCAACTCTTCCGCGGCTGACGTGTCGCCGTTGATCTCCTTGACCCGCTCATTGACGGCGGCCTTGTTGATCTTGTCGAAACTGCCGAACGCCGCGTCGTCGCCGCCGTGCTCCTCCTCCAGTTCCGTCAGGCGCGCCGTCGCGGCATCCAGATCCGCTGTCAGTTGATCAATCGCCGCCTGCTCCTTGGCAAAGAAGCGCGCGACGATCAGCGGCTTCGGCACCAGATCACAGGCCCAGCCGCGGTCCGTGTGCTTCTCGGTCTTGCCGTCCTTGCTCTTCTTGGTTTCGATCACCCGATAGGTCTCGGCCTTCCAGCCGTCCGCCGCGATCAGATACACATCGTCCTGCATCGTCACCGCCCAATAGGTCATCAGGTGCTGATAAACATCGTAGGCGTCGATCAGCGGCTTGCCCTGATAGTGCGCCAGCAAATCCTCCCCGAGTTCAGCAATGATCGCCTTGGGGTGACAACCCGGTTTCAGGCCTTTCAGCGTTTTGGCCGTCGCCACGCGCCACGTCTCAAAGTGCGCGTTCATGCCGGCAATGAAGGCTGCAAACTCCGGGTGGTCATAGATGCTGGTCTTGATCGCGGCCTTATCGACGGCCAGCGCGAGATATCCCGGCCGCATCGGCTTGAATAACGCCTTGCGCAGCTTCGGGCAAACCGCCCAGTAGTTCGCTAGCGCGTCGATATCGGCGGCCGGAATGCCGCCTTTTAAATGCCCTTCGATGTCCTGTGCGTCCTCGGGGATCTGGCTGTCGATGTAGCGTGGCAGGTTGAGATTGAAGTCGTTCTTCTCGATCTCCTCATAGCCGACCATGCGCGCATAGCGGGCGACGTCCCGCCCCTTGGCGAACACGTCAACGATGCGATGCAGATCCTGATCGCGAAGCCGGTTTTTCGGCCCGTCCTTCATGTACCCAGCGCTGGCGTCGATCATGAAAATGCCTTTGCGTGTGCCGGCATCCTCCTTGTCGATGACGACGATGCAGGCGGGAATGCCGGTGCCGTAGAACAGGTTGGCCGGCAGGCCGATGATGCCCTTGATGTAGCCCTTCTTGATCAGGTTTTTGCGGATGTCGGCTTCGGCATTGCCACGGAACAAAACGCCATGCGGCAGAATGCAGGCACCTTTGCCTCTGGCTTTGAGCGATCGGACAATGTGCAAGAGATAGGCGTAGTCACCTTGCTTGTCCGGCGGCGTGCCGAAGTCTTTGAAGCGCTCATGCGGATCGTTGGCAGTATCGAGGCCCGTGCTCCAGCGTTTGTCGGAGAAAGGTGGGTTGGCGACGACGTAGTCGAAGGTTTTCACCGTCGTGCCGTCTTTGAATTTCGGATCGGTCAGCGTGTTGCCCTGCATCACGACCGCGGTCGGGTTGTCGTGCAGGATCATGTTCATGCGCGCCAAGCCGCTGGTGGCTGAATCCTTTTCCTGGCCGTAAAGCGTAACGGCTGTTGGCGCGGCATCCGCGACTTTGAGCAACAACGAACCCGAGCCGCAGGTGGGGTCATAAACCGTCGTGCTGGTGCTGGTCTTGGCGCGGCCGATGCCGATGATGTCGGCCATGATCCGGCTGACTTCGGCGGGAGTGTAGAATTGCCCCTTACTCTTGCCGCTTTCGGTGGCGAAGTGGCGCATCAAGTATTCGTAGGCGTCGCCTAAGATGTCGTCGCCGTCTGCGCGGTTCTTTGAAAAATCCAGGGCCTTGTTTTCAAAGATGCTGATCAGCTCGGTCAGCCGGTCGACCATTTCCTTGCCGGTGCCGAGTTTGTTGGCATCGTTGAAATCCGGCACGTCGATCAATTCGGCCGCAGCCTTGAGGGGCGCGATGATCTTCTTGTTGATCTGGTCGCCGATGTCGCTGGTGCCCTTCAGCGCAACCAGATCTTTGAAGCTCGCGCCATCCGGGACTTTGATGGCGGCAAAGGCTTGGCCGGCATAGCGATCACTGACGTATTTGATGAACAGCAGAACGAGCACGTAGTCTTTGTATTGCGAAGCATCCATGCCGCCGCGCAAGGCATCGCAGCCAGCCCATAGCGAGCTGTAGAGTTCGGATTTCTTAATCGCCACGCGGCCCCCGGCTATCTCGATAGTGCGCGCAACCTACGGCAGTTCGGGGAGCGTTGTGAAGCGTTAAGGCAGATGCCGCAGAGCGGTCAAATATCGGCACAGTTCACCCCCAAATGCAGATTTATTAGAGAACATGACTTGCGCTAGGCATCCGTATTGTTCCGGGCCGATCCGGCGGCACCCATGGATCGCCAGTGCATGGCAGGGTGCCGGAAGGCCGTGTGATGGTATTGTTGGATACCCAGACCCAGATCGATCCGCGCGTCGCGTTCTGGAGTGACCCGACATTTTGGCCACGGGACGCAAGCGGCGTCGTGTTCCTTGGCCGGATCGTCCTGCACCTTGGCTATCGCGAGCGTGCGGACGCGCAAACAGAACTTGGCCTTCCGCGGCCTCGGCCAAATTCCGAAGAATGGGCGCTGGCGCGTGCGTGGTCGGAGGAGATCGAGAGCGCGACATCCGCCTGCCTCGAACGCTTCCTTGCAGTCATTGGCGTGCTGCGGCCGAGCGCGATTTGAGCCTCGAAAAAAGTCGATCATCCGAGCGCGCGACTTTCTGATCGATCGCGGGTGGCTTCAAAGGCTTGAGCTGTCGACAAGGGACGCTGCTTTATCGGCGCCCACAAGATATGCACTTTCAGGCGGCCCCGAAGATTTGGTCATTGGCCAGCATACAGCGCAAATGATTGAACCTCTGGTCACTGCAGAACGGGATCTTCTGTCCATGCTGCCAAGCGAAGCTGTCAGCAAAAGCGGGTGACAATCATGTCACCCGACAACAAGGTGACACCGGCGCCACCCCTGCCCGCCCCCAGCGCGGCCGAAAAGCGCGCGGTCGACACCGTCGCAATATGCTCGGCCGAGATGGAAATTCGACAATTCGTAACACAGTCTGCGTGCACACCATTCGCGGGCTTGCTCGCCCTCCCTCAGCGCGCCGTGTGGCGGCGAGCAGCAAGAGGTCGCCGACCGCGATCAGCGCGAGCGACACCGCGAAGTGCCGGCGCCAGCCGAGGCGCGTGACCAGTCGGCCGCCGATCAACGGCACA
>JANNXS010000345.1:0-39082 GCA_031409695.1 Hyphomicrobiaceae bacterium | reverse complement strand
GGCCTCAACGACGTAGCGGCCGGGTTTAGCGATCTCGGCGCCGCGGATCCAAAACGCAGACTGCTCAAGCCCATCTTCCTTGTCGGCATAGGTGGATGCCTTGCCAAGCACCTTGGCCGGGTCGTCGCCGTTGATGGTGATCTTCACCTTGTCGGCCGCAGGCGATCCCGGAAATTCGACCTTCAAGTCAAAGCGCGCGCCGATCACCATCTGAGCGCGGTCGAGCGGGTAGATGGTTTGGGCTGACACCGGCATGGCACCAGCAAGTACCGTGAGAGCTGTAAAAACTGCGCGGCGCATCGGTATCCCCAGAACTGTTGGTCGGCCCTCTCGTGAGTAGCGCATGCGACGGGCGTGTGACAAAAGCGATGTTGAAGCAGTCTTGCTCCAGGGAGATGTCCCATGGTGCCTATTGGCCAACATGACCGGCAACACTACCAGTTGTTCGACACGGCCTTTGGTCCGTGTGCCGTCGCTTGGAGCGATGCGGGTTTGACGCGCGTGCAATTGCCGGGCGTGACGGCAGCTGAGACTGAGGCGTGCATCACACGCGATGATCGGACGAGGTTTGAGGGGCATCCGCCCGAAGTCGCGCGTGCCGCGATGAGTGCGTTGCAACGTTACTTCGCACGAGACGGCGACGTGTTGCACACATTGCAGCTCGACTTTGGCATCGTCACCGCCTTCAACGCCACCATCTACCATGCCTTGCGTGCTGTCCCGCTTGGCGAAACGGTCACCTATGGCGACCTTGCCAAGCGGGTTGGGTCGCCCGGCGCCGCGCGTGCTGTCGGCATGGCCATGGGCCGCAATCCGTGGCCGATCATTGTGCCCTGCCACCGCGTTCTTGCCAGTGGGAGCAAAATGGGTGGGAGCAAAATGGGCGGCTTTTCCGCGCCCGGCGGGACGGCAACGAAAGAGCGCCTCCTGGCGCTTGAAGGCGTTACTGTCGGCGATCCCGTTCTGCCCGGGTTGTTCGGACCATGAGCCGCCGCCGCGGATCAGACACACTCTCGCTGGCCGAGGCTCGTCGAATTGCGATTTCGGCCCAAGGTGCCGATCGGGGACACGAGCGGGCAAGAGCGACGCGGGCCGATGTTCGCCAGCTGACCGAAAAGCTTGGCGTCTTGCAAATCGATTCAGTCAACGTGCTAGCGCGTGCCCATCAGTTGCCGCTGTTCTCGCGCCTCGGCTGTTACGTCACCGCCGATCTCGACCACCTCGCCTACAACGGTAAGCGACGTAAACTGTTTGAATATTGGGGGCATGCCGCCTCGCTGATGCCGGTTGAGATGCAGCCGCTATTCCGCTGGCGGATGCGAAACGCGTCGGACGGCAAGGGCGTGTATAGCGGTCTCGTCAAATTCGCTGCAGCTAACAAACCATTGTTGCGCAATGTTGTGCGCGAAATTGGGCAACGCGGGCCGACAGCTGCCGGCGATCTTGAAGCGCACGCCAACCGACGGGCGGGATGGTGGACCTGGTCGGACGCCAAGACAGCGCTCGAATGGCTGTTTTGGACCGGCGAGCTTACGACTGCTACTCGCCGGCCCACGTTCGAGCGGATCTATGATCTTACGGAGCGTGTGTTACCGGACAGCGTCGTGAACGCATCGACGCCAGATGAGGCGACCGCCAAGCGCCAGTTGATCGAGGTCGCCGCCCGTGCGCTCGGTGTCGGCACGGAAGCCTGTTTGCGTGACTACTACCGACTGAGTTCGGCTGCAGCAAAGCCCGCGATTCGAGATCTGGTGGAGAGCGGAACCTTGCGCGAGGTGACCGTCGAAGCATGGGCTGAGCCGGCCTACGTGCACACCGACGCCCGCCTGCCGAAGTTGGTGATGGCGCGGGCGCTGCTCGCCCCGTTCGATCCCTTGGTCTGGCATCGGGGGCGGGCGGAAACACTTTTCGGGGCCCATATTCGGATCGAACTCTACACACCCAAACACAAGCGAAAGCATGGTTACTATGTGCTGCCTTTTCTGTTTGGCGACCGCATTGTCGGCCGGGTCGACTTAAAGGCCGATCGCGCGGCGGAAACGCTGCAGGTGCTTTCGGCACACTGCGAACCCGGCATACCCGTCGACGTGTTTGTCGCGCCGCTGGCCGACGAAATTCGCCTCATGGCGATCTGGCTCGGCTTGCCGCGCATCGCGGTTACCAAGTCGGGCGACGCTTCGGGCGTGCTGGCAAAGTTGCTGTAGGTCGATACTTCAGCGTTATCTAGCCTTGCGGCAACTGTGGTCGGGGGCTATCGCCAGCACAGGAACACCTAAGACTGCTGTTAGGACGCTTCTTTTCTCAAACCGGCCACCGCCACGAGCCACATCTGACCCGCACCGTTTGCCCAGGTCCCGCGGCTAATGCCCGCCGTCGCCTGGATCAGGAACTTGTCGCGCGTGGTCTCGTCGAGACGCGAGCCAAGGCACACGATCTGATCGTGCGTGGGGACGTGCGCGTGGATGGCATCGCTGTCACCAAGCCCGCCCAGATGGTCGCCAGCTCGATGGACATCGCCATCGTGCGCACCGGCAAAGCCTACGTGTCGCGCGGTGCCGAGAAGCTGCTTGGCGGGCTCGCGGCCTTTGGCTTTGACTGCGGTGGCCGCTTGGCCTTGGATGTTGGTGCATCCACGGGTGGCTTTACCGAAGTGCTCCTCGACCAGGGCGCGGCCCGGGTTTACGCCGTCGATGTCGGCCGCGGACAGTTGCATGAACGTCTTAAGGCCGATGCCCGCGTCGTTTCGCTTGAGGCCACGGACGCGCGGTCTCTGACGACGGCTCACATACCTTCGCCCGTTGGTGCGATCGTGTCCGACGTCAGCTTTATCTCGCTCACCAAGGTGCTACCGGCGGCACTCAAACTTGCCAGCCCTGGCGCCTGGGTCATTGCTCTCATCAAGCCACAGTTCGAGGCCGGACCAACTCATGTCGGCAAAGGCGGCATCGTGCGCGACGCCGCCGTGCATGAGCGCGTGATCTGTGACATCCGCCGCTGGTTGTCGTCTGACATGGGTTGGACGATTGTCGGCATCGTGCCCTCGCCGATCACCGGTGGCGACGGCAATCATGAATTCCTGATCGGGGCTAAGACGCCATGAGCCTTGTTCGCATCGAAAAACTCGACCGTTTTGCCCAAGGTATCGTTGAGGGCAGCGATGTTGCGATCCGCGGTGCGTTACCGGGGGAGACATTGACTAACGGCATCAACGACGCCGCGAGCCCGGATCGTATCACGCCTGCGTGCCAGCACTTTGGCGCCTGCGGGGGTTGCTTGGCGCAGCATATGTCGTCAAGCCTCTACGCCCAATGGAAGCTCGAATTGGTGACGCGCCCACTACGCGACCATGGCCTCTCGCCGATCATTGATCCGTTGGTGCCGGTGCCGCCTCGTTCGCGTCGGCGCGCGAAGTTTTCGGTCACGGCCAAAGAGCTCGGCTTTCATGCCCCTGCTGATACCAAGGTGATTGACCTCGCCGAATGCCCTGTGGTGACGCCACGCATCGAAGCGGTGTTGCCGCGCCTGCGTGACCTGATCTCGGCTATTGGCGCACCGGGCGCTGATACGCGCATCTCGGTTGCCGATCTTGATGGCGGCCTCGATGTCGTGGTGTCCGGTATCAGCACCGAACTGACGGCCAAACGGCGCACTGTATTAGCCAACCTCGCGGCGAGTGCCGGGCTGGCCCGTCTGACCATTGATAGCGACACGATTGTGACGCGTACGACCCCGCGGCTCGTGACGTCTGCCGGTGCGATCCCGCTCGCGCCGGATGGCTTTTTCCAAGCCGTCGCCGCGGCAGAGCACGCAATCGTCGCAGCCGTGCTGGCGGGTCTGACGCCGAAAACGAAGCGCATCGCTGATCTGTTCGCCGGCACCGGTACGCTGACACTCCCGCTGGCTCGCGTCGCGCGGGTGCTCGCAGCTGATACCGAGAAGACGGCGCTGGAGGCGCTCATGCAGGGCGCCCGCAACACACAGGGGTTAAAACCCATCGAGACCTTGCGGCGCGATTTGTTTCGCGAGCCACTCTCACCCAAGGAGCTTGAGCTTTTTGATGCCGTCGTGCTGGACCCGCCCTATGCGGGTGCGCGCGCCCAGTGCGAGAAGCTCGCCGAAAAGTTGGCCGCGTCAAAAGTGAAAACCGTAATCATGGTCTCCTGCCACCCAGGCACGTTGGCCCGCGATGCCAAAATCCTGGTCGACGGTGGCTTCACCCTGCAGCGCGTGACGCCGATCGACCAGTTCCTCTGGTCGAACCATGTCGAGTCCGTGGCCGTGTTCCGGCGGTGACTTTAAAACGGGTTCCAGGTCGGCCGGCGTGTGAATCGGACATAACCGACGCTAGCGCCGAGGCGAAGGCCAACGCCCGCGCGGAAGGGTGCCATCTGTACGTCGCCGTTGCTCATAACCGTGACGCCGATGCCGCCAGCCACATAAGCCTGCCCATCAAGCGACGAAAAGGTCGGCAACAGTTGATCGGGCTCGCGGAGCCGGTAGACGAGGAACATGACTTTGCTTCCTGCCGCCCCAAAGTCGACGCCAAGCGATGGGCCGTGCCAATACACAGGCATTGTACCACCTGTGCTCAAATACAGCGTGCCTTTGCCGTAGCGCAGGCCAGCCAGAAATGCCCCGCCCCCCTCTTCGCCGAGAATGTAGGCCGTAGGTTTGCCAGTGGCTGAGAACGAGCGCTCGACCGCGGCTGCGATATTGGCTGACACTTGACCAAAAAAACCAGACGACGCCCGGACAATCTCCTCGCGCGTGTAGCCTTCGTCGGCGGCGCTCTGTGGCGTCAGCGGGATCGGGGCTTGCACAGCCGTTTGGGGTGGCGGTTGCGGTGGCGCTATGACCTGTGGTGCCTCTGCTGTCGTCGTAGTGCTCCAAGGTTGATCCGGCGTGCGCGGTTTCAGCGGCGACGCCGTTACAACGGACGGCTGGACAACGAGTGGCTGGACTTTTGGTGCCTCAGGTTTGAGGTCAACCGGTTTTGCGTCCGGCAGTTTGGTCTCGGCCTGCTTTGTATCGGGTGGCTTGGGTGCCTCTGTTATTGCCGCATCAAGCCGTGCGAGGACGTAGGTTGATTTCGCCTTCACCGCGGCCTGCAGCTCGAGGCTCGACGCCTCCAATTCCTGGATCCGCCCACACTCAGGCGCTGTGTTGGCTGGCAAGGCCCCAAGCGTGTCGATGCGTGCAAGGAGCTCGTTGGCCGTTCGGTCTAACGCGTCTGTGCGTGCGTCCGTTATGGCACCGAGCGCCTGCTCCGTGGCACCGGGCTCGGCCCAGCCCCGTTTCGCTGAGAGCGTCTTAATCCGAGCATCGATATTGGGCTGGTTCGCAGCCATGATATCTCGCAGACGAGCACCCGCCTGGTCGACGGCTGCGCCAAGCTCGTCCGCGGTGCACGATTGCGCCATCACCTGTTTCGGGCTTGAGAGCGCGCCGGCTAAGGCAAGCCCGCTCAAAGTAAGTACATGTAGAATCGCGCGAATGTTCATGAAGGCTCATAGTCGCTCGTGGTGTTCGTGGTCAAACCCGCAAGCAGCAGGCGGTGCAGATCGACATCAACCGACCGGCAGCACACGGCGTCCCAGCATCGCTGACTGTTGCGCCAGATCGAGGGCGCAATCGACGTCGGAGATCCGTGCGCCATGTGCGACGCGCCAGCCGGTAAGGTTGCGCTCGACATTGGCCAACGTCTCGGCATGTGACCAGCGCACGCGGCGGAATGGCTGTGGTGTGCGCGGGAAGCGGCGAAAACCGACCATCCAGAATCCGCCGTCATCGGCCGGTCCGAGTACAACGTCGTTACGTCCAAGCAGGCGAAAAGCCTCGACGATGTGCCGTCCCCGAATGCCAGGAATGTCCGTCCCGATGAGCACGACCGGACCCGGTCCGCCGCGCTCCAGCAATCGCTGCATCTTCGCGCCGAGATCACCCGGTCCTTGCGGACAGCGAGCAAGGCGCGCCGGTAGCCCTCGTGTCGCAACGCCAGCGTCTGGCGCGATGGCAAGGATCACCTCGAAACGCCGATCCAGCGCCAAACGGCCAAGCACCGCGGCGGCTGTCGCGCGGTAGAAGCGCGTCGCCGCCGCAGGTCCGATCTCTCGTCCGAGCCGCGTTTTGACGAGGCCCAGAACCGGTGTCTTGGCCATGACAATGACGCGCCAACGCACAGGGGCCGCACGCTTTGCTGCACGCGGCCCCTGCCAGCTAGTGGAATGACGATGGCGCAAGCCAATCAGACCTTGACCGGTACGAGCGCGTATCCGGCGCCGTCCTTTTTGATCGTACCAGCGCCGGGCATGCCCCAGTGATAGCCAGTGACGATCATCTTGTCCTTGATGGCACGGTCGAACAGCTTGCGACGTGTGGCTTCGGCGGCGGGGCCGTCCATATCGAAGGCGGCGTGCCAGCCAGGGTTCGGCAGGAACAGCGCATGGACGTTGGTCGTATCCGAGCTGATCAGCATTGAGTTCCGGCCGGAGGCGACCACATAGTTCGTGTGGCCAGGCGTGTGGCCATGGGCCGATACAGCCGTAACGCCTGGGATAATGGTGTCGCCGTCCTTGATCTGGCGCACGTTCTTCCACTTGCCGAGCGTGGCAGTCACGCGCTCACTAAGCCCCTTGTTGGCGGCCCCACCCTTGGCCGCGTCGGTCCAGAAGGCCAATTCGGCCGCCGGCACGACGATTTCGGTATCACCAAAAATTCGGCTGTTGGTTTCCTTGGAAATCATGCCGGAGATGTGGTCGCCGTGGAAGTGCGTGACAAAGATCCCGGCAAGTTTCGCGGGATCGATCCCTGCCTTGTAGATGTTTTTGGCCAGAGCAAGGCCGGCCGTTGGAGCCAGCTGACCACCGGTCGAGCTGTCGAACATGTACGTCTTGCCCTTGGTGCGGATGAACGTCACCGTGAAGGGGATCGTAATCGTGCTGTCGTCGGTCGCGCCACCCTTTTTGAGCGCCGCCTTGATCTGATCGACTGGAGCGTTCTTGATGAACTTATCATCCGCTGGACGCTGGAAGAAGCCGTCATAGACGGTGATCACTTCGACATCGCCAACTTTGAACTTTGTGAAGCCGATATCGGTGAGCGAAGACGCCGCTTTGGCCGGGGCCTTGGCCTGTGCGTGTGCGGCACTGGAGAAAATCTCGAGCGGCTTGTCGAGGCCAAGTGTGGCGCCAGCGGCAGCGGCGGATAGAATAACGGAGCGACGTGACGTGGTCATGAGTTTCCTCCTGATATTTGACGAGTGTTGATCGGGCACGATCAGCCAAGGCTAATCCCCGCGCGACGCCTGTTTGTGAGCCACGCAAGGTCTTTTATAGGCGGAAAGGTTCAGACTTTCACAGGCACCAAGGCGTAACCGGTACCGTCCTTTTTGATCGTGCCGGCGCCGGGCATGCCCCAGTGATAGCCGCTGACAACCATTTTGTCTTTGACAGCGCGATCAAACATCTTGCGGCGCGTGGCCTCTGCCATCGGCTTGTCGGCATCGAACACGATGTTCCAGCCGGGATTGGCGAGGTTGATCGAGTGGAGGCTGGTAAGGTCGCCGGCGACCAGTAGCGACGAGCGGCCGGAGGCCACAATGTAGCTCGTGTGACCTGGTGTGTGACCGTGGGTCGACACGGCTGTGACGCCAGGAATAACGACTTCGCCATCTTTGACCTGCCGCACGTTTTTCCACTTGCCAAGCGAATTCGACACACGCTCGTGCAGTGCTTTGTTGGCGGCGCCGCCCTTCGCTGCATCGGTCCAGAAGGCAAGTTCGGCAGCTGGTACGACAATCTCTGTGTCGCCGAACACGCGGCTGCTGGTCGTCTGCGAAATCATGCCGGAGATATGGTCAGGGTGGAAGTGCGTGACGATGATGCCCGAGAGCTTGGCGGGATCAATGCCGGCTTTGTAGATGTTTTTGGCGAGGGCGAGGCCCGCGGTTGGTGCCAGCTGACCACCGGTCGAGCTGTCAAACATGTACGTCTTGCCCTTGGTGCGAATGAACGTGACGGTGAATGGGTTATCCATCGTCGCCCCGCCGGGCATCCCGCCCTTCTTGAGGGCCGCTTGAATCTGCTCAACGGTTACGCCTGGAATGAACTTGTCATCGAGAGTACGGGTGGCAAACCCGTCGTACACGGTGATGACTTCGACATCACCGACCTTGAACTTGGCGAAGCCCTTGTCGGTCAGCGACGACGGGGCCTTTGCCGGGGACTTGCCCTGGGCATGCGCCGCGCTAGAGAAAATTTCCAACGGCTTGTCGAGGCCAAGTGTTACACCCGCGGCAACAGCCGAAAGTACGACAGAGCGACGTGACGTGGTCATGAAGACTTCCCCTACTCCCGAAATTCGCGCGCATCCCTGATACGGCTGGCAATCACCGGTCAAGCGCGCGCTTTATCCTGGCGCGATCAATCACACGAACGTGATCAATGGCGATGTCGATTGGTGGGGGCGACGGAAACCGAAAAATACCGACAGTCAAAAGAGCTGGCAATAGGGCTGGCAATAGATCTGGCCGAGGCACTCAAATCTTCCAGCCCGAGTGGATGGCGGCAATGCCCCCGGAGAGATTGCGATAGCTGACCCGCTCGAAACCGGCTGAGCGGATCATGCTGGCGAATGTCTCTTGTTTGGGAAAACGCCGGATGCTCTCGACCAGATATTGATAGCTTGCCTTATCGCCAGCCACGCGTTCGCCGAGGCGCGGAATGATCTCGAACGAGTGGAAATCATAAACGCGGTCGAGCATCGGCACGGTCACTTCCGAGAACTCGAGGCACATGAAGCGCCCGCCCGTCTTGAGTACGCGAAAAGCTTCGGCAATGGCTTTGTCGATGTGCGTGACGTTGCGGATGCCGAAAGCAATCGAATAGGCGTCGAATGTTTTTGGCCCGAAGGGAAGCGCCTGCGCATCGCCAACCTGAAGTTTGATGCGGTCTGCTAGACCCGCTTCAGCGACGCGGCGTTCGCCGACGGCCACCATTTCAGGGCTGATATCGACTAGTTCGGCTGATACCCTGCCACCGCCTGCCCCAACCACGCGTAAGGCGATGTCAGCCGTGCCACCGGCGACATCAATCAGGCGGAACGGATGCGCACCCCGCGGTGGCGCCAACCAGGCAACCATATCCCCCTTCCACAACCTGTGAAGGCCGCCCGACATGAGATCGTTCATCAGATCGTAGCGCTCGGCGACAGAGGCGAACACCTCGTTGACGCGGGCTTGACGGTCCTCGGGATTAACCGTCGCATAGCCGAAGGTGGCTGACGTGTCGTGCACGGATTTCCCAACCTCGCGTTTGGCAGTTTCGAGTGGGTCGGACATGACAGTAGCTCGTACCGGGCAGTGGCTCTTACCGGGCAACGGTTCTTGCGAGGAAACCATGCGCCCGGTCCACGGGTGAATACGCTCTTGGGTTCGGTGCTTACCCGGCCAGCTTCGACGTTTCGCTCATGCGCTCGCGCTTCTTGCGCTCGTTCGGGTCGAGCCAGCGCTTGCGCAAGCGAATCGACTTGGGTGTCACCTCAACCAGTTCGTCATCCTGAATGTAGCTCATGGCGCGTTCCAATGTCAGGCGCATCGGCGGCGTCAGAATGGTGTTCTCGTCCTTGCCGGAGGCGCGGACGTTGGTCAGCTTTTTGCCTTCAACAACGTTGACGACGAGATCGTTGTCGCGGCTGTGCTGGCCGATGATCATGCCTTCGTAAACGCGCACTTGCGCATCAATCAACATCGGGCCGCGCTCCTGTAGCTTGAAAAGTGAATATGCAGTTGAATCGCCGGTGCCGTTCGAGATCATGACGCCGGTTGGACGGCCTGGGATGTCGCCCTTGAACGGCGCGTAGGCATGGAACAAGCGGTTCATCACCGCGGTGCCGCGCGAGTCTGTCATAAGTTCACTCTGATAGCCGATCAGGCCGCGGGTTGGTGAGTGAAACACTACGCGCGTACGACCGCCGCCGGACGGACGCATTTCCTGCATGTCACCCTTGCGCTCGGACAGCTTGCGCACCACCACGCCGGTATGTTCGTCGTCGACATCGATGATGACTTCTTCAACCGGCTCAAGCTTCTCACCGGTTGCCTCATCCGTGCGCACGACCACCTGTGGACGCGAGACAGTCAGCTCAAACCCCTCGCGGCGCATGTTCTCAATGAGAATGCCAAGCTGCAATTCTCCGCGGCCGGCGACTTCATAAGAATCCTTGTCCGGCATTTCACGAATGCGGACGGCGACGTTACGTTCGGCCTCTCGCAACAAGCGCTCGCGAATGACGCGGGTCTGAACCTTATCGCCCTCTTGGCCGACAAACGGGCCGTCGTTGATGCGGAACAACATGGCGATGGTTGGTGGATCGATCGGTTGGGCAAAAATCGGTGTGTCAATCGACGGGTCACATAAAGTGTCGGCCACCGTCGCGATCGTCACCCCGGCAATGGCCACGATGTCACCAGCCTCAGCGATGTCCAACGGCGTGCGCTCCAGGCCGCGGAAGGCTAGGATCTTTGTGATCTTCGTGCTCTCAAGCAACTTACCGTCGCGGCTGAGCGCCTTGATGATCTGGTTCGGCTTTACGCTGCCTGAGCGGATACGGCCGGTTAGAATGCGGCCCAGATACGGATCGGCTTCCAGCGTCGTCGCCAGCATCCGGAACGGGCCCTCTTCGGCAATCGGCGGCGGCACGTGAGAGATAATCAAGTCGAATAGCGGTTTAAGGCTTTCTTTCGGACCGGCCGGATCGTTCGCCATCCAGCCATCGCGGCCAGACCCGTAAAGGGTCGGAAAATCAAGCTGCTCGTCCGTCGCGTCCAGGCCGGTGAACAGATCAAAAATCTCGTTTAGCACTTGATCGTGGCGCTCGTCAGGACGGTCGATTTTGTTGACGACCACAATGGGTCGCAGGCCCAGTTTGAGGGCTTTCGAAAGCACGAACTTGGTCTGCGGCAGCGGGCCTTCTGAGGCATCACAGAGCAGCACCACGCCATCGACCATATTCAAGATGCGTTCGACTTCGCCGCCGAAATCGGCGTGGCCGGGCGTATCGACAATGTTAATGCGCATATCGCCATACAGAACCGATGTGCTCTTGGCGAGAATGGTAATGCCACGCTCACGTTCGAGGTCATTTGAATCCATCGCCTGTGCGTCAACCTTCTGGTTCTCGCGGAAGGCGCCTGACTGCTTCAGGAGTGCATCGACCAGTGTGGTTTTGCCGTGGTCAACGTGTGCGATGATCGCGATGTTGCGCAGTTTCATTGAGAGTTCCATTTCGTCAGCTGCGCTTGCTCTACGCTGACATGCTAGAGCCAAAGCACACAGCGCCCAAGGCGGTTTGCCCGTGCGCGAATGATCCAGTGGCGCGGCGGGTAGCACACAAGGACTTGACGCGCCACCATCTTGGACGCCACCATCTTGGACAACGTGTGTTGGAACGCGGTGACGGCGCAATGTCAGCCGTCCAAAGCCTACCGCGCAGGTGAGACAGCTTTAAACATCGAACAGGTGCAGGCTTTCTGCCAGGAGCGACAACGTTACCTCAGTGCCGAGCTCTAGGTCGTTCCTCCGGGCCGCGTGGGTTGGCAATTTGAAATTCAGGACCGCGCCGACCGTAAACGCGACCGTCACAGAAACGGCTGTCTGTTCACCAAGTCGCGTCAGTTGCGTAATGTGTCCCGATACGGGGTTTTCGCGCTCGCCCTGGGATGGGCGGCCGCGCCGGTGCAGCACAATGGCATCTGAGGGGATCATCCAGGTGATCGCCTTCCCGACCAGTGCCGCGTTCGTCGTGGCAATCTCAAGAGCACCGCCGGCCCATTCGAGTTTGCCGCGCCCCCCAGGTGTTGCCTGCACCTTCAAGGTGCCCTCGAATATGTTGGTTTGTCCCATCAAGCGGGCGACGGTTGGTGAGGCTGGCTGGAGTAAAACGTCGTCGGGTGTGCCGATCTGCAAAAGCCGACCCCTATGCAAGACACCGATGCGGTCTGCCAGCGCCAAGGCCTCGTCAAGGTCGTGCGTGACAAGTAAAATTGGACACGCCAAAGTTGCGCGCAGCCGTGCCAGCTCTTGCTTCAGCCGATCGCGCGTCATTTTGTCGACGGCTGAGAATGGTTCATCGAGCAAGAGCACCCGCGGTTCCCGCGCTAACGCCCGGGCCAGCGCAACGCGCTGTTGTTGCCCGCCAGATAACTGCGACGGACGCCGTGCGCCGAGCCCATCGAGGTTGACCCTCACCAACCAAGTCTCAGCCCGCGCGCGTTTCTCGGCCGGTGTGCCGTTTCCAATCGCAAGCGCGACTGTCTCGCGCGCCGACAGATGCGGAAACAACGCGTAGTCCTGGAACACGAACCCAACGCGCCGTGCCTGAGGCGAGAGGTACACACCCGCGTCGTCATCGAGCCAGGTTTCTGCGCCCCATCGGATTGCACCTTTCGCCGCTGGCACTAGACCGGCAATCGAACGCAGCACCGTGGTTTTGCCACTGCCCGATGGGCCGACAAGCGCGATGAGTTCGTTCCCCTGTGTCTCAAAATTGAGGTCGAGTGGGAT
The DNA here is from genome assembly GCA_031409695.1 of Hyphomicrobiaceae bacterium. Lineage (GTDB taxonomy): Bacteria > Pseudomonadota > Alphaproteobacteria > Rhizobiales > Hyphomicrobiaceae > JABFRJ01. Next base: position 26,522 of record JANNXS010000345.1, on the reverse strand, counting down.
CGGCCCGGCGCCCTTCAGGCGCACAGCAAGGCCGACAGACGTGTTGGTCACCGACATCGGTTTGACTCTTACACTACACAGCCATCGGTCTCTACTCAGTCCGTTGCCTCTTGTCTGGCAATGAGCGCGTCCACGATGTAGCACCGATAGGTCTTTGGTCGGGGGAAGCCATGCTCACAGTCTATGACAGCTTGGACGGCAAGCTCGTGAAGCGCGATGCGGCGGCGGGCATAGGCCAGCATCCAGCATGGATTGACCTCTTTACGCCAACCAAAGACGAGGACCTGCTCGTCGAGCAAATCCTTGGCGTGAAGATCCCGACGCGGGAAGAAATGCAGGAAATCGAGGTGTCAAGCCGTCTCTATCAGGAGGGCGGCGCACACTACATGACAGCCATCGTGCTGCATATGAAACCCGCGGACGCCCAGGCGGCAGACGCACTGAGAGCGATCGACACGCTCGCCGCTACGTTGCCACCCTTACCGGCCGTGACGCCCGTAACATTCGTTTTGTCAAAAGACACGCTCGTCACCGTTCGCTATGAAATGCCGCGCGCGTTGGAGATTTTCCTGGCGCGCAACCAAAAGGGCGACAATCCTTGCGCGCTCGGCTGCACGGTTCTGGTCGGGTTGCTTGAAGCGATCATAGACCGCGAGGCGGACCGGGTGGAGAGGGTCCAGGCCGACATTGATACGCTCGGCCACAAGATCTTTGAGATCCGTGGCGGCCAACGCTCGAAAAACCGCCGCTTTGACCTTGCCATTGCGCAGATCGGCCGCGGTGGAGAAATCACCACGCGCTCTCGGGAAAGTTTGCAGTCAATCGATCGCTTGCTCACCTACTTGGCCCTGGTGATGGGCGAGCGAAACGAGGACAAACATCTTCGTGCCCGCGCGAAAACGGCCGGTCGCGACGTCAACGGCCTCAACGATCAGGTCAACTATTTGTCCAACAAATTGCAGTTTCTCCTGGACGCCACACTTGGCTTGATCTCGATAGAGCAGAACAATGTCATTAAGTTTTTCACCGTCGTCTCGGTCGCCATGATGCCACCGACATTGATTGCGTCGTTGTACGGGATGAACTTCAAGCGTATGCCCGAGCTTGATTGGACGTACGGCTATCCCATGGCGATTGGCCTGATGGTATTGTCGGCCATCGTGCCGTTCTGGTGGTTCCGCAAGCGTGGTTGGTTGTGACGCTCACTGAGGTACGCGTTGGCGAGGCGCAAAGTTATTTTTTGCGCAGTTTGCGGGGCTGCAGCAGCTCGCCAGATGTATCGATCTTGCGCGACATGAAGATGGCCGCGTCCAATTTCTGGAAGCTGCGTTTGCGGTAAAAGCGCAGGGCTTCCTCGTTGTTTTCAGCCACTTCGAGCACTATGTGGGTGCACCCACGCAGGCGCGCCGCGTGCTCGATTTGCTCAAACATGAACGAGCCGATGCCGAGCGCACGATATTCAGGGCTGACCGCAATCTCTTCGACAAACAGCGGCCGCATGTTGCGTTTTTCGAAGTATCGCGCGTTCATCCAACTGTCGGTACCAACGATCTCGTAGGCATATTCAGCATAGCCGACCAGTTCGTGTTTGCCGGCGTTCTTGACCTCAAACACAAGCTGCTCGATGCCATCCTCTTCGTAAATTTCGAGGAAGTGCGCCTTCAACCGTGGGCGCTGGTACTCAACCGTCTCCCGGTTCACGTCGCGAAAAACGCGCTTCAGAAACTCCCAGACCTTATTAATGTCACGGCGATGCAGACGCCGTACACGGACCTCAACATCGGCGGACAGCGCCGGTTCGGCGGTCTCGTCGTCGGTCGTGTCCAGTTCATCGTCTGCGGGGCACATGGGGATCTCAGGCTTTTGAGCATTGGCCCGTCCCATACCCGACCGGCGCTAGCCCTGGAAAGGCAGTCGTGTCGCGGCCACTTATTGGCTAATATGCCGCACTTCTGCGGTTGCTGGGGCCGACGTCTGTGACGAGCGGTGTCGGCATGGCGTTGGCGGCTGGATCGGGCCAAAGCCGGCCCATGGAACTGGCTGGGCAACAGTTTGCAGACGGAACTGCCTTGTATGCGACGCTATGGCGCAGGGTCGTTTTGCAGTGTTCGCGTCTACAGGAAGCAACACAACATCATCCGCACCTGATGAGCCTGTGGGCTTCGTTATGGGCGGTCGTAAACTATGCGGCCCAGGTCCGGGCTCTCGGGTGACAACGCCCGAAATAAAAGCGGCGGGCAACCGCCACGACAGGAGACACGACACGTGGCACGTATCGCTGGTGTAAACATCCCGACGCAGAAGCGCGTCGTCATTGCCTTGCAATATATTCACGGGATCGGTCCGAAGTTTGCCAAGGAAATCTGTGAAAAGGTCAAGCTTCCGAATGAACGTCGCGTAAGCCAGCTGACCGACGCAGAAATTCTACAGATTCGCGAAGCGATCGACCGTGAATACATGGTCGAGGGCGATCTTCGGCGCGAAGTGGCCATGAATATCAAGCGCCTCATGGATCTCGCCTGCTATCGTGGCCTTCGTCATCGCCGCGGCCTGCCTGTTCGCGGTCAGCGCACACACACCAACGCTCGCACCCGCAAGGGACCAGCGAAGGCGATCGCCGGCAAGAAGAAGGCCACATAAGCCTTTCCGAGCAGTGTCGTCATCCTTGCTGTGGGACACGACGGGCGAGCTAAAAAGCTGAGCCTGTGGTCTGTATGCTACTGACTATTCCAAATTTCCTGACATCTGCGCCATCCGCGCCCATCAACCAAGAAGCACCATGGCCAAAGACGCCGCCGCCAACCGCCCTCGCAAACGCGAGCGCAAGAACATTTCCTCGGGCGTTGCCCATGTGAATGCTTCGTTCAACAACACGATGATCACCATCACAGACGCCCAGGGCAACACCATTGCCTGGTCGTCGTCTGGCACGAAGGGTTTCAAAGGGTCGCGCAAGTCGACCCCGTTTGCCGCCCAGGTGGCGGCCGAAGACGCTGGGCGCAAGGCCATGGAACACGGCATGAAAGTGCTTGAGGTAGAAGTACTTGGCCCAGGGTCGGGCCGGGAGTCGGCGCTGCGCGCGCTCCAGTCAATCGGCCTTCAGATCACGTCGATCCGTGACGTGACGCCGATTCCGCACAATGGCTGCCGGCCGCGCAAGCGCCGCCGCGTCTGACGCCGGTCGCACGTTTGGCCTGACGACGGGGTAGGGGCTCCTCTCCTCGCATTTGCGTCCATAACGTCACATCGCATCGCATCACGTGGGTGGCCGCTTGCCGCCTCGCTGCTCTCCCGGGTGCACGGTGAGAGGGCGTATTCACGGGGCACAGTCCGTGTCGCGCGTCGGGTCTGCCCCCACCCAGCGCCGGCATCCAAATGAGGTCCACCCATGGCGACGTCTCAAGCACTGCAGAAAAACTGGCAGGATCTGATCAAGCCGCAAAAGTTGCAGGTTACGGCCGGGCGAGATAAAAAGCGAAATGCCACATTGATCGCGGAACCCCTCGAGCGCGGATTTGGCATGACGCTCGGCAACGCGTTACGCCGGGTTTTGTTGTCGTCGCTTCAGGGCGCCGCAATCACGACCATCCAGATCGACGGCGTTTTGCACGAGTTTTCATCTATTCCGGGCGTGCGTGAAGACGTCACCGACATCGTCCTGAACGTGAAGGATATTGCGCTCAAGATCCACTCGGATGGCATGAAGCGCATGGTCGTCAAAAAGGAGGGACCAGGTCCCGTCCGAGCCGGCGACATCGAGACCTCGTCAGAAGTCGAAGTGCTGAATCCTGATCATATTATTTGCACACTCGACCAGGGCGCCGCGATTCGCATGGAGTTTACCGCGTCCACTGGCAAAGGCTATGTTGCGGCCGACCGGAATCGACCCGACGATGCACCAATTGGCCTGATCCCGGTCGACAGCCTATTCTCGCCGGTCAAGCGCGTGTCCTACAAAGTCGACAACACGCGTGAAGGCCAGGACCTTAACAAAGACAAGTTGACCATGCAGGTCGAGACCAACGGCGCGATTACGGCCGAGGATTCGGTTGCGCTTGCCGCGCGCATTTTGCAGGACCAACTCACCGTGTTTATCAACTTCGAGGAGCCGAAAAAGGCTGTCGAAGAAAAGCAACATTCAGAGCTGCCGTTCAACGCGGCTCTCTTGAAGAAGGTCGACGAATTGGAACTTTCGGTGCGATCGGCCAATTGCTTAAAGAACGACAACATCGTCTACATCGGCGATCTCATCCAGAAGACAGAAGCCGAGATGCTGCGGACGCCCAACTTCGGTCGGAAGTCGCTGAACGAAATCAAGGAAGTGCTCGCCGCCATGGGCTTGCACCTTGGCATGGAAGTGACCAATTGGCCGCCAGATAACATCGAGGAGCTGGCAAAGCGGTTTGAAGACCAGTATTGAAGTTGAGTAATTAGTGCTTGGTGCTCAGTGCGCTCGGTACAAAGTACTAGGCATCAAGTGCTAGGCACCAAGTACTCAACGCTCTGCGCCGACGAGGCGAGGCCAAAGAACCTCCCCGTAATAATCTGAGATACAAATCAACTTAAAAAAGAGACCCAAAATGCGTCATAGAAAACTTGGCCGCCGCTTCAGCCGTGACAGCTCGCACCGTCAGGCGATGTTCTCGAACATGGCGGCGTCTCTGCTCCGCCACGAGCAAATCGTCACGACCCTGCCGAAAGCGAAAGACTTGAAGCGCGTCGTCGATAAATACATCACGCTAGGCAAGCGCGGCGACTTGAACTCGCGTCGCCTCGCCGCCTCGCGCCTCGGCGACGATGAAATGGTTAAGAAGCTGTTTGAAATTCTTGCCCCGCGCTACAAAGACCGGAACGGCGGCTACACGCGTGTTCTCAAGGCCGGCTTCCGGTATGGCGATAGCGCCCCGCGCGCCGTCATCGAACTCGTCGATCGCGACGAGAGCGCTAAGGGCCGTGAAGACAAGGCCCGCCATGCGGCCGAGGTCGCGGCCCAGCAGGCTGGTTAAATTTGTCGGCTGCACGATTAAGGGGTGCCACACCAAGTGCGGCACCCCTTTGTTATTCTAGCCGGAGACAATTGCTGCATGAGGCGTTACTTCAGCGGTTCCTGACGCCGCCCGATCCGTTCGGCGACATCATCATGATAATGATCGTGACCGACTTTGAATTTTAGTCCGAGACGGAACGCATGGGCTTGGGCGTCGTATTGGAATGTATTAACACCTATGGTCTGGTCGACGGAACCGAAACCCGCGTACATATACTCTCCAAACAGAATGCCGCCACCGTAGTCCCATTCAAGGCCGGTGCCGAAAGACCATCCCAAGCGCGTGCGATTAAACTTCTGGTTGGTCGTCAGATCTGAGCCGCGCAGAGCCGGGCCGGTTGACGCATACCAGAGCAAATCCGGGCGGATATGCGTTCCAGCGCGCACACGCGCCGTAACGACGTAGTCGACACCAAACTGAGCGTTGAGTTTCGTTGTCTTACCGTCCATGAACGCCGCATCGATCTCGACGCCTAAATTCCAGCCGCGCTTGTTCACCAATTCAATACCGCTGACGAAACCGACGCCCTTTGAGAAGTAAGTGAATGGGCCATCTGTGCCGGTCGACGGCGTGAGCGACGCATCGCCTTTGACGATTGCACCCTGGAAGAAACTCCCAAAGCGCACTTGCAACCCTGCATCATAGTTTTGGGCAGCCGCACGATCCGTCGTCGTCGCCGCTGTTCCGATCAGGCAGAACAGAACGGACAGGGTTCTTGCAGTGCGGGCTCGCAGCATGGCGTCGTCCTCAAGTGGTCTTGAAAGGCCTTGGTGCGACACCTGACAATGCACCAGATCTCGCTTGGGCTAGCACGTGTCTCTGAGTCGGACAGTCGACGCCGAGCCAACAAGCTGTGGACAGTGGGGTCGTCGCATTTGGCACCGGTTCAACGCACGCTGCGTGGGTTCTCTAAGGTTAATCAGCAATTGGGCCCGTTGAAAGCGGCCGATAACCTGCTTGATGCTCCCTCGAAGACACCCGTTAAGCTTTGATTTACTGACATTTCACGGCTCGAGCGGCCGTCTTCGGCTGGTTCGCTGTCCGGCATCGCCTTTGCTTCTCCCCCTGCAGATCGACCGCACTGGTCCAGGGAGTGCTTCAAATGGTGACGTCGTTGACATCCACAGCTAGCCAGTTTGCCCCGAGCTTGTTCGCAAAGCGGGACGAAGGTTCCGTCGCCATGATCCTCGCGCTATGCGCAGTCCCATTCTGCATGGCAGTTGCCCTGGCGGTTGACCTCAACCGTGGCATGCATGCCAACCAGCGCCTGCACGATGCGATCGATGCTGCAACGCTTGGCGCCGCTAAATTGATCAAGGATGGCTTTGCCAGCGATGACGAAGTTAAGGTCTCCGCGCTTGCCATCTTCAAAGCCAACGTCGATGGCGCCGGCAAGTTGTCGGTCTATAATGACGGCGATTTCAGCGTGAAGATTGACCGCGACAACGCCAAGGTCGAGGTTGAACTGGTCAACGCCTATTTGCCGACCACGTTTGCGCGCGTTGGTGGCTACGAGAAGATCCCGCTGCCGCAGAAGGCGACGGCCGTGTTCCAGCTGCGCGACATTGAGGTCGGCCTCGCCCTGGACGTGACTGGGTCCATGAACAACACGCCTTCGGGCGGTGGTCCTAAGAAAATCGATACGTTGAAGTCTGCATTCGCCAAATTCGCGTTGCTGATGCTGCCGGATACTCCGTTGCCAGGCCAAAAGGTGCGCATGGGTCTCGCACCGTATTCGGCGTCGGCCAACCTCGGAAGCTTTGCCGGCGCGGCTTCAGCCAACCGGAGCAAAGATGGTTGCGTCACCGAGCGCGATTCAGGTGCGTTCAACAGTGACGCGTCAGGCACGTTCTTCGTTGCGGCTGATGGGATCAAAGACATCGACAGCACCGAGGGCACGGGCGGCTACACCTGCCCGAATGCCAAGCTGGTGCCGCTGTCCAAGGATCGCAAGGCGCTTATCGCCGAAGTGAACAATTACCAAACCGGTGGCTGGACCGGCGGCCACTTCGGTGCCCAATGGGCGTGGAATGTCATCTCGCCGGAATGGGGTTCGGTCTGGGGCGGTCAGAGCGTGCCGGACAGCTATTCCAAGATTGCAGACAAGAAGTTGACCAAGGCCGTCATTTTTATGACCGACGGCGTGTTCAACACGGCTTTCCACGACGGTTCATCGGAGAGCCAAGCATTGAAACTTTGCCAGAAAATGAAGGAAAAGGGCGTGCAAGTGTTCGCCATCGCCTTCGACGCACCGGCCGGGGCGCAAGCCACGCTCAAAAACTGCGCGACGCCCGGCTCAGATTACTATGCCGACGCCAGCAACGCGGTCGAGTTGGACAACGCCTTTACGAAGTTCGCTCAGAAAATCAACGCCCTGCGCTTGGCACAGTAATACGGGCTTGGCCCGGTGAATGGCATGCCCCGCAAGGTGGCGTGCCATTTTCGTTGTTCGCGTCATCCGACCCTCGTAACCGTCGGCGTGGGATTGTGACCTGCTTCCCCGACGTCGTTGCCCGCTCCCGCATCCTGTGACACAAACTGGGCGACGCCCGTGCGTCGTCTGGATCTCGCCCCATGAAAATGACCACCGAAGAAGCCTTCATCAAAGTGCTTCAGATGCACGGCATCGAGCACGTGTTCGGCATCATCGGTTCGGCCTTTATGCCGATTTCGGACAATTTTCCGCGTGCCGGGATCACTTTCTGGGACGTCGCACATGAGGGCAATGGCGCGATCATGTGCGATGGTTACACGCGCACGACCGGCAAGATGGCGATGTGCATTGCCCAGAATGGTCCCGGCATCACCAACTTCGTCACATCGATTAAAACGGCCTACTGGAACCACACACCGATGCTGCTGGTGACGCCGCAGGCGGCCAACAAAACCATCGGCATGGGCGGCTTCCAGGAAGTCGAGCAGATGGCGTTGTTCAAGGATATGGTCTGTTATCAGGAAGAGGTGCGGGATCCGTCCCGGATGGCCGAGACGCTGAACCGCGTGATCCTGAAAGCCAAGCGCCTGTCGGCTCCCGCACAGATCAACGTGCCCCGCGATTTCTGGACGCAGGTGATCGACATCACCTTGCCGCAGATCGTCGAGTTTGAGCGGCCATCGGGGGGTGCCAACGCCATCAAAGATGCGGCCAAGTTGCTATCGGACGCGAAGTTTCCCGTGATCCTCTCGGGCGCGGGTGTCGTGCTGGCTGGCGCGATCCCTGAGTGTCAGGCGTTGGCCGAAAAGCTCGATGCGCCTGTATGTTCAAACTATCAGCACAACGACAGTTTCCCGGGCTCACATCGCCTCGCCATGGGCCCGCTCGGTTATAACGGCTCGAAAGCCGCGATGGAAGTTATTGCCAAGGCCGACGTGGTGCTTTGTCTCGGCACACGGCTGAATCCGTTTTCGACCTTGCCCGGCTACGGCATAGACTACTGGCCAAAGACCGCAAAAATCATCCAAGTCGATATCAACGCGGACCGCATTGGCCTGACCAAGCCGGTGACCGTCGGCATTTGCGGCGACGCCAAGCAGGTTGCGAAATCGATCCTCGCCCAGCTGACGGCAACGGCCGGAAACGCCGGCCGTGAAGAGCGTAAGGCCCTCGTGCACAAAACGAAGTCTGCGTGGTTACAGGCGCTGTCTGGCATGGACCACGAGGACGACGATCCCGGCACGACGTGGAACGAGCGTGCGCGCAAGAAGGATCCAGAGCGCATGAGCCCGAGGCAGGCGTGGCGCGCCATCCAGGCAGCCCTGCCGAAAGAGGCGATCATTTCGTCAGATATCGGTAACAATTGCGCCATTGGCAACGCCTATCCGACGTTCGAGCGGGGCCGGAAATATCTGGCACCCGGCCTGTTTGGCCCTTGCGGCTATGGCTTTCCCTCGATCATCGGCGCCAAGATCGGCAATCCCGATACGCCCGTGGTCGGCTTCGCTGGCGACGGCGCGTTCGGTATCTCTATGAGTGAGATGTCCGCGATCGGCCGCGAGGAATGGCCGGGCATTACGATGGTCATCTTCCGCAACTATCAATGGGGCGCAGAGAAACGGAACTCCACGCTCTGGTATGACGACAATTTTGTCGGCACGGAGCTCGACCCGCATCTGTCATACGCGCGCGTGGCGACCGCGTGCGGCTTCGAGGGCATCGTGGCCAAGACCCAAGCCGACGTGACCGCTGCGATCAAAGCGGGGTGTGAGGCGCAAAAACAACGCAAGACGACCTTTATCGAAATCATCCTCAATCAGGAACTCGGCGAACCCTTCCGCCGCGATGCCATGAAGAAACCCGTTGTCGTCGCCGGCATCAATCCCAACGATATGCGCCGGCAGACTGATGTTTAGCGCCGCGCGCGCGGAGAGACGCGTCGCTCAAGTCGGCGCGTCTTCTGGGGTAGCGAAAAATCGTCTCAGACGATCCGGCTTGTTTTGCTGCCCCAATAGCGGTCGCGGAGCAGGCGCTTGTAGAGTTTGCCGGTTGGCAGGCGGGGCAATTCCTTTTCGAAATCAATGGAGCGCGGCACTTTCTGTTTTGACAGGTGCTGGGTGCAGAATGCCATCAGTTCAGCCGCAAGTTCTGGTCCAGCCGTCACGCCCTCAATCGGCTGCACAACGGCCTTGACCTCCTCGCCAAGATCCGCATTTGGGACACCGAACACTGCGGCGTCCATCACTTTGGGGTGTGTGATCAGCAGGTTCTCGCACTCCTGCGGGTAGATGTTCACCCCGCCCGAGATGATCATGAAGGTCGCGCGGTCGGTCAAATACAAGAACCGGTCCTTGTCGATGTAACCGACGTCGCCGACCGTGCTCATGGTGCCGTCGGGCGAGCGGCTCTCCGTGGTTTTCTCGGGATCGTTGAAGTACTTGAATTCCGTCGCGCTCTTGAACCAGACGGTGCCCGGCACGCCTTCGGCGCAAGGCTTGAATTCGTCATCGAGGATGTGCATGTCGCCGAGCATGATCCGGCCGACGCTGCCCTTGTGGGCAAGCCATTCTTCACTGTTGCAGGCCGTGAAACCAAGACCTTCGGTGGCGCCGTAGTATTCGTGGATGATCGGACCCCACCAGTTGATCATTGCCTCCTTGACCTGCACCGGGCATGGCGCGGCTGCGTGTATAGCGATCTCAAGCGACGAGAGGTCGTGGCGATGGCGCGCGTCCTCGGGCAACTTCAACATGCGGGAGAACATCGTTGGCACGAGCTGCGTGTGTGTTACCTTGTAGATCTCGATCAGTGCGAGATAACGCTCAGGGTCGAAAGTTTCCATGATGATCGCCGTGCCGCCGGACCGGATGACGAGGTTCACGGCCGCCTGCGGGGCTGAGTGGTAGAGCGGCGCTGGTGACAGGTAGATCATGCCCTCGCGATAGTGCCAAAGTTTGTGCAGGAAATCGAACAGCGGCAGGTTCTGGGCTGGTGGCTGCTCCGGCAGTGGGCGGAGTATTCCCTTTGGCCGTCCCGTTGTGCCGGACGAGTAGAGCATCGCCGTGCCGGCAAACTCATCTGCAATCGGTGTTTCTGGAAAGTGACCGGCTGCATCATGGAGGCTCACGATGCGGTCGCTCTCGGCCGCCCAGTTGCCCGGAGCATCCATGACGATGCAGCGCTTGATGCGTGGACACTCATTGATCGCCGTGCGCGCGACATCGAGCTTGGCGAGGGACGTGAGGAGCACCTGGGCTTCAGAATTGTTGACGATGTAGGCGAGCTCACTGGCCGTCAAAAACGAGTTAACACAGGTAAAATAGAGCCCGGCGCGTTCGCCACTGCTGCAGGCTTCGAGATAACGGGCATTGTTCTCCATGAAGACTGCGTAGTGGTCGAGCCGTTTCAACCCGAGTGACCGGAACAGGTGGGCCAGCCTGTTCGACCGCGCTTCAAGCTCCTGATAGGACACGGCTTCGCCCGTGTGCGCCATGATGAAGGCAGGCTGCAAAGGACGCAGCTTGACGTGCTTGCCAGTGTACATGGACGCGTTTCCTGAGCCTTGCTTTTCATGCAATCAAGACGCGCGTGTGCCGACTGGTCAAGGCATCTTTCACGTGCCGGCGAGGCCAGCATCAATCCGGCTGGCACTATGGTTTGAATGTGTCGAACAGTTTCGCGCCGTCGCGCGTTAGGCTCTCGCGGGAGGCCGAAAAGATGGAGGCGAGCTTATGATTGGCGGAAGTCTCATCTGCCACGGGGATGTAGACATCGCTCCAAACCGTGAAGTCATGTGCGAATAGGCGCGGCTCGACGCAATACACATGCAAGGCTTGGCGGTCAGCGACCAGTTCAAGGCTGATCTGGTTGTCGATGTGGGTTTTGAGGGGCAACAGGCGTGGCAACAGGGCGAGGGCCCCGCGGCGCGTCAAGAGATAGGCATAGGTGCCGTTGTAGTAATAGATCCGAGACAAAGCTGCATCGCTCGTCGGTTCAGCCAGCCCATCCATGATCGTGCCGCCCAGAAGCAGGATGTCGGTGTCCGCCGGCATGGCGTCGATCAATGCCCGCGCGCGGGCCGGATCAAAGTCGGGCGAGGCGTGTGCATCATCCTCCATAATGAAAATGTAGGGCTCGCCCGAGGCCACGAACCGCGTCCAAAGTCCGAGATGGCTGAGAAAGCAGCCCACCGCCGGACGGGTCAGTTGCAGATACTCAACAAGCGGGCGTTCAACCGCCGTCGGGTCGAGCAATAGATCTGAAAACTGCGCGGGCGTGAGCGTTTGCCCGTCGACGGCGGTGGCTTTGATGGCGCCGGAGATGCCGCTACGCGCCAGTGCTGCGAGCGCGTTTGTCCAACGATCCGGCCGCCGGGCAAGAGTGACCACGACGGGCGGCGGAAGGCCGTGTGCTCCGATCGAGCCGCAACCGGCGAGGTCGACATCTATGTCTGGGATATGCTTGAGCGCGTCATCAACGGCGATCATGACATGTTCTTGGCTGGAGATGGTCACGGATGCATTTGGATGGGTGAAACATTTGCCCAGGCTCGCCTGAGCCCGACTTACCTGAGCCCGACTTACTTGAATCCGGCTAGCACAGGATTGACCGGTGATCAGCCGGCTGATGGGCGGCGCGTTAGTCGCGTCAATGTTGGGCGCGCGTAGAACATGCGGCCGTAGACGTCGCCGTGCAGATCCTGGCGATAGTCGCGATAGTCAAGGATCGGGTCCCAGGGGCACTCTTCATCGAGAACGGCGACGAAACCGTTGGCCAGAACAGCCTGCATCTCTTCACGATTGCGCCGGTTCTGAAACTCGGCCAACACCAGTTCTGTGCGTGAGAGGTCGAGATGCTTCAGGATAGCGGCTTCTGCACCCTCGACATCGAGCTTGACGATGTGGGCGCTTGGCAAAGTTTGCGGGGCCACCACAGCGACGTCGAACGTGTCTTGGATGGCGCCGGCCCGGAATGTATCGCCGGCATAGCTGACAAGGCCAGCCTCTCCATCCCCATCAAAGCGCGCAAAAAACGCCGCTTTTTCACCTATGCCTGGATACACGGCGGCATTCGTTGTGGTGATGTTTGCATGGCTACCCGTGTTGCGCTTGAGGAACGCGAAGGTGCCAGGATTGGGCTCGAAACATCTGATCTTGCTGTTCGGCCAGCGCATGTCGGCCCAGCGCGCGAACGATCCGATGTTGGCACCAAGGTCGAGAATGTCGAGGCCGGTGCCGTCGAAGTGGCTCTCGTACTCGCCTTCGAGCACATACCGCACGGCCGCCTCCATTTGCGGTGGGCAATCGAGGGCGATTGGGATGTGGGAGGTAAAGCTGGTGCGTTGCATGGATCGACTTCGGTTGATTCTTCGCCGCTGTCTCCGACGGCTGGATGAGGTGTCGGATGAATGTGACAATTACAGGACACTTACCAGACATTGTGGCACGGAATTGAGGGAGGAGAGCTGAGCCCCTAGCGCTTCAACGCCGCCATCACAACACCCCACGAGATGCGGCGCTGACATGAGAGCTGTCCGCTGAGTTGGCTGCTTTGACTACCTCCGAACCGCGAGCGCGACGCCTGCCACCACGACGCCGACGCCCAACATCTGCCCGCTCGTCATTTGCTCGCCAAACAGCAGCCACGCCTCGACGGCCACAACAGGCGGAACAAGATAGATCAGCGTGCCGACCCGCGAAACAGCACCGCTCCGGATCAGCCAAAGCATGATCAGGATCGCGCCGATGGAGATCGCGAGCACGCTCCAGGCCATCGTTGCGATGGCCTCCCAGTGCCAATCCAAACGATGGTTCGGCTCCAGCAACCACGCGGCTGGCACGGTTGCGCCAACGGCGCCAACATACTGGAGGGCTGCTATGGTCCGCAGATCACCCGACGGGATAAAACGCTTCTGGTAGAACGTGCCGAGCGTCACCGAAACCATGCCGAGGGCGTTGACCGCCAACAACCAGCGCATGGAGCCAAGCGTCGCAAGCTCGACGCCCATCATTTTCGGCTGCAAGACCAACAGGATACCAACGAAACCAAGCGAAATTCCGGTCCACTGGCGGCGTGTGATCCGTTCGCCCGCGAGCCAGGGCGCAAGCAATGCCGTCAGCAGAGGTTGAGCGCCGGCCAAGACGCCAGAGACGCCGGCCGGAATGCCATGCGCCACCACATACCAGACCGGCCCAAGATAGCCCGCGTGCAGCAGCACGCCTGAGATCATCGCGTGGGCCTGGGCCGATCGGCTCGTGGGCCACGGGGCTGCGAAGGCAAAGCAGATAACCATCATCACGACGCCTGCAAGCGCATAGCGGGTCGCGAGAAACGTCAATGGGTCTGCGTGGGGCGCGGCAGCCCGGGCCGAAATCCAGCCTGTCGACCACAAAAACACAAATAGTGCCGGCGCGAGTGCCAAGGCAAACACGGTCAATTTAGACGACGTGGCGTTCACTCTCAATCCTTTCCCGGTCAGCACACGTGTGTGCACCCCTGCCGCACCGCGCGCGACTGTGCCGCGTTGCCGCGGATGCAAGCGCCAAAGCCACACTGCATCTATTCCGGCACATACGTTAGCCGGTTGGTAAGGAACGCTCGGTAGGTTGGCCACCGAAGTGAGCCAGGATCTGCCCAATGACCCTTCAGAAATCCATTGCGTTCGACGAGATCATGAGTCGCGGTGAGATCACCGAGGCGGACGTTTTGAAGTTCCGCCGCGCCCTGTATGCTGATGGGTTGATCGACGAGAGCGATGCCGACGCCCTATTTGCTCTGCATCGGGCGGCAACCAAGCAGGACCCCCAGTGGGTCGACTGTTTCGTTGAGATGCTGACGGATCATTTGGTCAATCAGGCGGTCCCAGAGGGCTACGTGACAGTTGACAACGTGGCTTGGCTTCTTGCCCGCATCGACGACAATGGCCGCTCGGTCGGCCGCGCCGAGTTCGAACTGGTCATCAACATTCTCGACAAGTCCCGCTGGTCGCCGCAAAGCCTCGCCGGCTTCGCTCTCGAGCAGGTCCGTACCGCCATTACGACATGCAAAGGTCCGCTCCGCGGGCGCGAGAGTGACAACACCGTCGCCGTGACGGACGCCGATGTCGAAGTCATCCGTCGCATCATTTATGCCTTTGGCGGTGACGGTAATATCACCATCACGCGCCTCGAAGCCGAAGCTCTGTTTGACATCAACGATGCAACGACGGACGCCGCCAACGCCGATTGCTGGCGTGACCTGTTCGTCAAGGCGATCGCCAACTGCGTGCTGACTACATCGGGCTATATGGTCCCCTCTCGTGAGCAGGCGCTCGCGCGGGACGCTTGGCTCGACCGGCGCGGCGAATTGGGGTCGGCCAAGATGCTCAAGGGCATGTTGTCAGGCTACCGGGAGGTAAGCCGCGAAGAGCAACTTTTGGCGCGCCTCGAGCGCCAGAAGATCGAAATTGTCACGGGCGAAGCCGTCGCTGTGGCCGACGCGGCCTGGCTTGCCAGCCGGCTTGGCCGGGACGGCGAGATCACCCCCAACGAGGCAGCCTTGCTGGCGTTCCTCAAGCAAGAAAACCCGCGCCTCGCGGCAGAACTGCAACCTCTCGTCGACCGGCTGGCGGTCGCAGCATGATTGCAACGCCGCGACATCTGCCCCCTTGTTTGGTGACCATGGCCCGCGCTACCTGAACGCGTCGGCCGTGGCCGGCAAATCAGACCGGAACGCGCCATGACCACTGCCCTTGAAAGCCTCTCGGCCTACATCCAGGATAGGGTGCCAGGCAGTATTACAGCGAGCGTGTTCAAGCACGGTGAGCTAACGCTGACGGCCAAACGCGGCGATATCGTCAAAGTGCTCACGCTTCTGCGGGACGATCCGGAGTGTCAGTTTGAGTCGCCGATCGACATCTGCGGTGTCGATTATCCAGGGCGTCCTGAACGTTTCGAGGTGGTTTACCACCTGCTTTCGCCGCGCAAGAACCAACGCATCCGCGTAAAAATCTCCACGGATGAAAACACGGCTGTGCCGTCAGTCATCGAGGTCTACCCGTTCGCCAATTGGTACGAGCGTGAAGCTTACGATATGTTCGGTATCTTGTTTTCGGACCACCCTGACCTGCGTCGCATCCTGACCGACTATGGCTTTCAGGGATTTCCTCTGCGCAAGGACTTCCCGCTCACGGGCTTTGTCGAAACCCGCTACGATGACGCCCAGAAACGCGTGGTTTACGAACCTGTGAAACTAACGCAGGAATTCCGCGCCTTTGATTTTGAGAGTCCCTGGGAAGCCGCGCAGTATTTGATACCTGGCGACGAGAAAGCCACCAAGCAGTAGCGGCAAACCGGGTGAGGGTAGTCAAGGCCAGCTCGGTTTTAGCCGGTCCTGGTTGCACCCTGCCCGTTACCTGCCCATTAGTTTGACGCCCACACGTCCGTGCAATACCGGTTTTCAGCCGTCATCGCCTCGATCCGTTGCTCAGCAGCGGCCCGCGACATGCTGCCTTTTTCGGCAACCAGCGTAACGAACGCTTCACGCACGGCTGGCGCCATCTTGCTGGCATCGCCGCAGACATAGATATGTGCGCCTTTCTCCAGCAGGTCCCAGAGCATGATAGCCTCGGTTTTTACGAAATCCTGGACATAGGCTTTGGGCTGACCGCTGGCGCGGGAGAACGCGACGTGGAGTTTCGTCGTGCCGTCCGCCTCGAATGCTTTCAGTTCATCGGCGTAGATGAAATCCTGATCCGGGCGGCGGCAGCCAAAGAACAGGTGCGAGGGACCAACCGTTCGACCTTGTTTTTTGAGGGCCGCGCGCTCTTGGAGAAAACCGCGGAATGGCGCGAGGCCTGTTCCGGGGCCGATCATGATCACTGGGACCGCCGGGTCCTCAGGCAGACGGAAGGCTGACTTGGTGTCCTTGACGAAAGCGTAGATCACGTTTTTCGCCCGCTGCGGCCGCAGGTAGTTGGAGCACACGCCTTCGAATGTCCCCGTACCCGCACGATGCGGCTCGTTCACGATGGCAACCGTGATTGAGCATGCGTTCGGCGACGCCAGCTGCGACGACGAGATCGAGTAGTAGCGTGGACGAAGTGGCGGCAGCATCTCCAGATAGACGTTGAATGGCAGTTCGCAGGCGCGATACTCTTCAAGGAGATCAATGACAGACTTGCGCTTGTTGAACACATCGGCACGATACTTGGCCTGGCTTGCCTCATCATCCCCCGAGAGCGCGCGCAATTTCGGCCCCGTATGAGGGCAGCGCGTGTGGGCTGCCATGGTCGCAATGTGCTTGCGGCTTGCTACGTCCTGCAGCTCGACATAGTCGCCGAGCAATCGGGAGACCTGAATCGGTTGTTCAACCGGAAGTACACCTTTGCGACCATCGGCTGCGTGCAACTTGACGCGCGCCTCTGGTGCGATGTCAAACCTGTCCGCGACCCGGCGAATGAGAGCCGCTGAATTGTGCGCAATGACTCCGAGATGATCTCCGGCACGATATGTTGTGCCGGGCGGAAGCTGCACCTCGATGTGTCGGGTCGAACGTGGTGATGGGGCGTCACCCGTTTTGGTGTGTAGTTCGCGGTTGACCTGGATCGGTGTCGTTGCGGCCCCAAGTGAGGCAACGAATGGGCTGACCTCCTTCTCGGCAATAACCTCGACGGCGTACTGGTCCAGGCGCTCGGCTGTGGCCGGCGCGATTTCGACCCCGAGATCTTTCGCCACCGTCTGCCAGAGCGGCGAAAACCAAGTCTGGAATTGACCGTCGAAATCATCGCGTGCGTCACCCTCGCCACGGGCTGTGATGCGGTGCGCGCCATAGGCGGCGAGCTTGGTGTCGATCATGCGTGGCACGGTTTGAAACGTCGCCGACCAATCGCGGTTGCCGCAGCCGAAGACGACGTAGCGCACGCCCGCAAGAGCCGTCGGTGCCAGTGCGTTCTTGTCGAGCCAGTCACAGAACTTCGCGGCGTTGTCGGGTGGTGAACCGTTGTAGGAGGCCGAAACTATGGCGACCGCACCTTCGGTCGGGAGTTTGCCGGCGTAGTCGTCAAGCGGCGCTGTCGTGACGTGAAAGCCATTATTATCACCTGCATCTGCGATCTGGCGGGCGATGCCTTCGGCGGCCCCCAGGTTTGAGCCGTACAACACCAGCAAAGGTGTGTTGTGCGTTGGTCGGTTCGGATTGACGGCACGCGCAGGTGGCGCGCTCGCCGCGACGAGCGACACCGATCGCATGCCTGGCTGGTTCTCGCGGTCGGGCCGCGGACGAATCTTCATGAAGAAGTCGTCGGGCTTCACCGACAGCGTCTCTTTCACCTTCAGCGCATAGCGCTTGTGGTCGATCAATTCGAAGCGCTGCAGGATCATGCCGATCAGCAGAGCGGCTTCTTGCATGGCGAACTGGCGACCGATGCAGGCGCGCTGTCCATTTCCGAATGGTTTGTAGGCGCCGGCTGGGCGCTTGGCTTCGGCTTCGCGTGTGTGGTTTTCCGGATCGAACACGTCGGCACGCTCGCCCCAGACGGTCTTGTCCTTATGCAGTGAGGGGATAAGCACGACCGTTTGATAGGCCTTCTTGATCTCGTACTTGCCGCCAATAATCTCGACATCCTTATGCGGTGCCACCGCATAAGCTGGCGCCGTCGGCCAAAGGCGCAAGGCTTCCTTGAGGATCTTGGTAATGTATTCGAGCTGCGTGACCTGCGCCGGTGATGGCGCGTTTGCGATGTTGGGGCCAAGCACCCGGTCCACTTCGGCAACGGCCTTGGCCATGATCTCGGGGTTCTGTAGCAGATAATAGATGACGAACGATAACAGCCCGCTGGTCGTTTCGTGGCCGGCAATCAGAAATGTGATGACCTGATAGCGCATCTGCAAGTCATCGAGGCGCTCACCGGATTTCTTGTCGACGCCGGACATCATGTATGAGAGCAGATCTTTCTTATCCTTGGCGAGTTCAGGGTGGGCGCGGCGCTCCTGGATGATACGGTCCACCACCTTGTTCATGTATTTGATGTCGGACTTGAGCTTGATCTCACGGTCCTTGCGGATGATGTCTTCGAGCGGCAGCCCGCGTGTGCGCATAGTGGCATCGAGGGCGCGCACCATGGCCTCAACAAAGGGGTGGTTGTCGCGGCGATAGAAGCTGTTGAAGCGGTAATC
The DNA here is from genome assembly GCA_031409695.1 of Hyphomicrobiaceae bacterium. Taxonomy (GTDB): domain Bacteria; phylum Pseudomonadota; class Alphaproteobacteria; order Rhizobiales; family Hyphomicrobiaceae; genus JABFRJ01. Next base: position 7,887 of record JANNXS010000345.1, on the reverse strand, counting down.
GAAACCCGCGAGGCCGATGGTATCGAGTGTCATCGCGGTCATATCGTGGACAACGTCAATCTCTTCGTCCGCGTTGAGGCGCCCCCACTTCTCGACCATCTGCGTCGCCACATCGACCATCATGGGATGATAACCGAGCATGGCCCTTTGCGAGAAGTTCGGCAGTAGGATGTTGTGGGCCTTCGACCAGTTCGGCTCGCTTGTGTAGGCTGTGAACAGCCCGTCGCCGGCGAAGGCCCGGATGCGCCGTAATGCCCCCCGCACGGCTTTATCAAAACGTGTCTCGTCGGACAATTCCTCGACCAGATCTGCGCCTGAGACGACAACAATGGGTTTTCCCATCATGTCGAGCCAATAAATTGGCCCAAGCTCCTTTGCGAACGCCATCATGTCCTGGATGGGGGCTGCGGCGCGCAACGAGAACATGTTGCCAACATAACGTGTGCGCGGCGGCGATGGGATTGGGTCGAGCGGATTGAGGTCGGACATGGAAAATTAGGCCTCTGCCGGAAGTTGCGCAGGCTGACGCAAACGTCATAGCGCGATGTGACAGGGCCGTGAATGGGGGAAAAGGGGTAGGAGCGAGCGAGATCGCTTGGCGAAAGAAAAGGCTGGCCAAAAAACGAAAGGCCCCCGCTCAGCCAGTTGAGCGAGGACCAAACGTTTGCGCGTCACTCGCGGATGACGGGCTTAGTGGAAGCGGCGATAGCCGTAGAAGTGGCTGGCGCGTGGTCGGACATAGAACGAGAACACGCGCGGCGCTGGACGGCTGTAATAGTAGTAATAGGGGCTGTAGTAGCCATAGCGCCCGTAGCGCCGGTAGTTCACGTTCTCAACGACGGCGGCGGTTGCTGTGTCGGTCTTCAGCGTCGCTGCAGCGTCGGCTAGCCCAGCCGGTGCAGCATGAGCGGTGCCAGCCAGCGCCATAACGCCTAAGACCGCAGGGATCATGAGCAGTTTTGCAGACATGTATCTCTCCTGTGTTCAACACTTGAGCGACGCCGTGCCTCCCAACGACGATGCTGCCATAGCGCTACGGGTTGGTGCCTGAACGGCTAATGAATACGTCAGGTTAGGTGTTCTGTACGATCAGGTCACACTCTCGAAGACGCGACGCCCATTGGCAGGGGAGTGTCGCTGAGCCGCCCGTTCTTGACGCGCTCAGCCAAGCTGAAAATGGTCGTTGACCGCCATAATGCTCCGAGTTTGGATAAAACAGGCACTTGTGGTGCCTGTTTGCAACAGTTCTATATTTGGTCCTCTTAATTGCAATCTATGGTGCAAATTTATTGAAAACAAGATGATTTCATGCAATCTTAAGATGTATTGCAGTAGATGAGAGCACCGCCCTGGTCTCTGGGCGTTAGTGTCTTCTTAACCGGATCAGATCAGCCCCAGCCACGGGGCCGGATTTGTTCGTGTGCGGCCCAAATCAGCCGGACACGATCCATGCTCATCGCCAAGATCCGCTCGCTCTCCGTCACCGTGCGCAGCCTCCGGCTGGCGTTGGCTGTTCTTGCGTTCACAGCGCTACCCGCGCTGGCGCAGGTCGATGTTCAGTTCAAGAACTTCGAGAGCGTGCCGCCGTCGGTTCCAGGTGGAGGCGTGTATCGCTACGTCGTCGAGGTCGAGAATAACAATCTAAATCCGGCCGCAAACTCGACCTTGTCCGTGCCTTTGCCGGCCGGCGTGGTGTTCGTTGCTGTTACGACCGACACCGGTACGTGCACATACGCGCCCCTCACGAACACGGTCGGCTGTTCCTTCGGCACGTTGAATGGCACCCTTTCGGGCGGCAGCCCCGCAGTGGTTAACATCGACGTCCGAGCAACAATGGCTGGCCCGTCCGCGATCTCCGCGACCGGCACTGTCGCCACCACATCAGTGGAAGCCAACACCGCGAACAACGTCCAGCCGATCACCACCACCGTCGTCAACGGGGCAAACCTCGGCTTCCAGACTTATGTCGGTGGCCCTTCGCCGTTTGTCATCGCCGGTGCCAACGCGACCTACACCGTTATCGTTCAAAATCTTGGCCCGAACGCCGCCGTCGACGCCTTTATTGAATTCAAACTTGCCGTCGGTCTGTCGTATCAGTCGGCCTCCGGATCGAGCTGGAGCTGCGGTGTTCAATCCGGCACCTTTACGACTGGCGAAGTCGTACGCTGCTCGTATTCATCCTCGATCGGTGTTGCAGCCAACGCAGCAACGCTCACCTGGCAGGCCAAAATCGCTGGCAACCAAGTCGGCACGCTGACAACCAAGGGTGAGATCTCATCGACAACTCTTGACGGCAACATCACCGACAATACCGCAGACGCGTCGATCAACGTTGTTGCTGGCACCGATCTTCAGATGGTCAAATCCATCAGCACCAATCCCGTAATCGGCGGCACGCCGGTGATGTTCACGCTCCAAGTCAACAATCTCGGCCCCCATCCGGCCGCTGGCCTCACGGTGACAGACACTATTCCAGCAGGTTTCACGGCCCTCAACACCACCGGTACAAACACAACGGATTGGTCGTGCAACATCGCTGGTCAACTCGTCTCCTGTACGCGGGCAGCACTAGCCGTTGGCTCGGCGTCGCCAATCCTCGTCAACGCCACAGCACCCGACAACGCTCTGATCAGCCCAACCGGAACCGCCGGCTCCAATAGTGCGACTGTCGTGCAGAGCTCGCAGGAGTCAAACGCCGCTAACAACACCGGCACCGTCAACTTCAATATGTTGAAAAACGGCGTCGACATGCGCCCGACCGGCTTCTCGCGCGGCCCAAGCCCGGTTGCTCAGGGTTCCAACGTCACCACACAGTTTGCTGTCCGCAATGAAGGTCCACTCGTCGCGACAGGCATTATCCGCGCGAGGTTTGAACTGGCGGTGGGCGAAACCTATGTCTCAGCTGGCGGTACCGGCTGGACGTGTGCCTTGATCGTTGGTCCGCCGGATGTTGTTCGGTGCGAGCGCGGTGGTCCAGTTGCAATCGGCGCGTCGACGCCGCCCATCGCCATCGTCTCAACGGCAACCACACCGGGCGTGCTGAACGGCACAGCTTGCGTCAGTCAGGGTGCGGGTCTGCAGCCGATCGAAGGCGAGATCAATCCAGCCAATGACTGCGTTTCGAACGGCGTTACCGCCACTGGTGCCGTGGCAGATCTCTCACTCACCAAGGCCGTGGTGCCGGCCGCGCCCGCCACCTTGGTTCCAACCGCCGATACGCTCACGTATTCGCTTACGGTCACCAACAACAGCATGACGACGGACGCTGGCCAGGTCACCCTGACCGATCCGATCCCGATGTATTTGGGCGCCTACACGCCGGTTGCTGGTTTCACGCGCCCCGCTACACTCGTGACGGTAACAAACGCAGCAGGCGCCACCTGTGCCGTGGGGTCGACTGTCACCTGTGATTGGGCATCTTTCCCAGCCAATACGTCACGCACTGTTGTGATTACTGTAAAGCGCCCGATGTCATCGGGTACCTTCGTCAACCGCGCATTTGCCTATTCCTCGACCATCGGGGATCCTAATCGCGCCAACAACGAAGCAACCGCGACCGCCATCGTTGAAGGCGCAGTTGATGTTGCGGTCACGCAGAAAGTCGCGAGCCCCGATCCTGGCCGCGGCGGTGTCGATATCTCCTACACCATTCAGGCGCGCAACCTCGGCCCGTCTGATGCAGCAAGCTTTGTGGTTACCGACACCTTCACGTCCATCCCAGGTGGTCTGACCTTCATCAGCGTCTCCGGCTCGAACGGGGCTGCATGCGGTGCCTTCAACACAACGACCAACGCCGTCAGCTGCGACTTTGGCACTGTGGCCAGCAATGGTGTGCGCACCATGACTGTGATCGTGCGCCCGAACTTCGTTACAGAAACTCCGGTGCCAACGCCGCGCTTCTTCACCAACACAGCCAGCGTCACCACAACCACCTTTGAAGCGGCCGCTGACCTGGCCAACAATGCGCAGTCCCTCAGCGTCGAGATCAGACCCGCCGAAGTCGACGTGTTGATCGAACAGACCGATGCTCGTGATCCCGTTGGTTTCGACACGACTGTGCCCGCGGCAAATCTCATCGTCTACCGCATCCGTGTGACCAACAATGGTCCCTCCTACGCAACCAACGTGACGTTCACGGACACTTGGACGTCGCCGCCCTCGACCACAAAAACACTGACATACCTGTGCGACCTGGCAACCGCGACTGCGACCAGCACCTGCGCGTCGGCGCCACCAAGCCAGTGCAGCACTGCGTCGCCGATTACGACCTGTACCAACCCCGCGAGCATGGCACCGGGCGCGATTTGGGAGCGGCATCTGATCTACCGGGTGAATACGGCACCCGCGACGACAGGCGATACGTATCGCAAGGACTCAGTCGTCTCCGTCAACGAAAGGGAAACACTGGCTGGCAACAACGCTGCCGTCGAATTTACCACCGTGCGCATGCTTGCGGACATGCAGGCCGTTAGCAAAGTGCCGAGCAAGCCGTCCGTTACGCTCAACGAGCCATTTAACTATGTCGTCACCGTGCGCAACAACGGCCCATCCACAGCCATTGCCGCCCGCCTTTCGGACACGCTGCCGGCTGGCATGGAATTGACTGGCGCGCCGAGCCCGTCAGTCGGCACCTGCACCGGGGCAAGTTCCGCCACGGCGTTCACCTGCGCGTTTGGCGACATGGCCAATCTTGGTACTGCGACCATCACCGTTCCAGTCCGCGTCACAGTTTATCCGAGCGGTGGAACACTTCAGAACACTGTGCGCGTCGCAACAGACAGCATCGACACAGTCCCAACCAACGATACGACACCCGGCGATGTCACTATTACGAAGTCTTCAATCGCAGGCTCGGTCTACATCGACACCAACGATGACGGTCAGCGCCAAGGCGGCGAGACCGGCATCAATGCCGTGACGGTCACACTGACGGGTCGCGACGCTTACAACCCCGCCGCTATTCTCAACATTGTTCGCCAAACCAATGGCACCGGCAATTTCCTGTTCGACAATTTGCCGCCGAGCGACAGCGCCGGATACACGATCACTGAAACGCAGCCCGCAACCTACTTCGACGGTCGCGAACGCGTCGGCACCGGTGGCGCCACGCAAGGTGGCAGCGGCACTGTCGTCAATGGTTCAAAGGCAACTGATGTCTTTGCTGGCATCGTGCTGGCTGCCAACACGGCCCTTACAAGCTACGATTTCGGCGAACTCGCGAACGCGCAGATTGCCGGCCGCGTCTGGTTCGACAGATCTAACGATGGACTGATCAACAGCGGCGAAGTCACGTTCCTGTCAGGCGTCACCGTTCGTCTCGATGGCGTCGATGACCTCGGTGGCACTGTCCCGACTCAGAGCACGTCGACAAACGGGTCCGGCGCCTACAGCTTCACGAACTTGCGCCCTGGTACCTACACGGTGACAGAAGTGACGCCTGCCTCGCACCTACCCGGCCGCGCAGCCGTCGGCACGGGTGCCAACGGTGGCGCCGCCGGCACGGTCGACAACGTCTTCGCATCGCCGAACTTTGGCAACGTCATCGCTGGCATCCAACTGCGTAGCGGAGATGCAGCCATCGAATACAATTTCGGTGAAATCCTGCCTGGCTCGGTCGCTGGCAAGGTCTTCTATGACATCAACAACAGCGGCATTCAGGACACCGGTGAACCCTCGATCAACAATGTCACTGTCACGCTGACGGGCGTGGACTATCTCGGCCGCACCATTGCGCCGATCGTCGTCCAAACCAACACGACCGGCGACTACGTCTTCCCAACAGTTCTTCCCGGGACATATCTAATCACTGAGACGAACCCGGTCGGGTATCTCGAAGGCAAGCTGACCGTCGGCACGCTGGCTGGCGCAGCAAGCGCCAACACGGTCGGTGTCGCGTCGGCAACCAGCACGTTCACCGGCGTTATTGTCCGGCCACAGGACGCTGGCACGGGCTACAACTTCGGTGAAGTGGCCGCCAGCCTCGCAGGCTTCGTCTATGACGACCTCAACGACAACGGTATCAAGGAAGGTGGCGAAGCAGGCATTCCGACTGTCACACTGACGCTGTCTGGCTGCGTTTCCATGACAACCCAAACGGACACTCTTGGCGCCTATCGCTTTGGCCCGCTGCCGACATGTCCAACGGGCTACACGATCACGCAAACACAGCCGACAGGCTATTCCGACGGCAAAGATACCATCGGCTCCGTCACCGGTGTGGTTGCCAATGACACTATGTCCGGCATTGCGCTCATGAGCATGACTGAAGCGGTCAACTTCAACTTCGGCGAACACAACACCGGCGCGACAAACCTGACTTGCGCAACGGTTACGCCCGGCACGAAGAACATCCGTGAACCCTTCAACTGGACCTTCACGGTTCGCAACACGACTTCGGTTGGCGCGCCCGTCAGCCGTCTGACGAGCACACTACCAGCGGGTCTCGAGCTGACGGCGATCCCAACAACCAATGCTGTCGGTGGCACTTGTACTGGCGCTGCCGGTGGTAACGCCGTCGCCTGCCAGCTCGGCTTCATCAACGGTCTTACGAACGTCACTGTGACAGCGCCCGTGCGGCTCACAGCCTACCCGACCGGCGGCACGCTGACGGCGTCTTCAACCGTGGCAACCGATGGTGCCGACCAAATCGGTACGGACAACAGCTGCAGCGTGCCCGTCACCGTGCGTCAGGCAACACTTGCCGGAACCGTCTTCGAGGATCCGAACAACGACGGTACCAAACAATCGACAGATGTTGGTATCGCCAACGTCACGCTGACGCTGACGGGGAAAGATCTTTACGGCAACGACGTCAACGTTACGAAGACGACGAAGCCTGACGGTACCTATCTGTTCGATGCGCTCGCACCGGCGGATGCCGCCGGCTACATCGTCACGGAAACCCAGCCGAACCTGTTTGCCGACGGCAAGGATAAAGCAGGCACGTCTGGTGGCGACGCCTCCACCAATGATGTGGTGTCGGCCATCAGATTGCTCGAGGGCGTCAACGCCACCGGCTACGATTTCGCCGAAATCAGTCAAGGAATCACCGGCTCTGTATACGTCGACAGCAACGATAATGGCATTCGGGATTCAGCCGAAAGGGGCATTCCGAACGTCACTATCCGCATCACCGGCACGTCTTCGACCAACATGCCTGTCGACGTCACTGCAACCACTGACGCTGACGGCCGCTACCTATTCGGCGGCATCCCGCCTGCGAACACCGCTGGGTACACTATTACGGAAATGCAGCCTGCTGCGTGGTCTGATGGTAAGGATACGGCGGGCAATGTTGGCGGCACCGCAGTCAACGACGTCATTCGTAGCATCGTCCTGCCCTCCGGCCGCATCGGCTCAGGCTATGACTTCGGCGAGCGCGGCGGCAAACTGTGCGGCTATGTCTACGTCGACCTTAACAACACTGGCATCAAGGATCGAAACGAGAGCGGCATTCCGGACGTTTTGCTCGTACTGTCTGGCACCGATATCAATGGCGCCGCCATCACGCAGACCGTGACGACGCAAAGTCTTGCTGCCGGTGCGTCCGATGTTGGCCGCTATTGTTTCGTTGATCTGCCGATCGCCGGTACTGGCGGTTACACAATTACCGAAACGCAGCCTGCGGACTACAATGACGGCAAAGTCACGCCCGGGTCGTTGGGCGGAAGCCGCGGCACCAACGTCATCGTCAATATCCCCTTCCCGACGGCGGGCGTCACAGGCGACAACTACAACTTCGGTGAAGTCCCGACGGTCGCAGCAGCCCTCTCTGGTTTCGTCTATCTCGACAGCAACCACGACCGTGTTCGCAATGAACCGACCGGCCGCAGCACGTGGACTGTCGAACTCATCCGAGGCGATATCGCGGGCCCATATACGGTCATC
>JANNXS010000344.1:0-6945 GCA_031409695.1 Hyphomicrobiaceae bacterium | reverse complement strand
TTGAACGCGGCAGCCTGACGGGTGCTGCACAAATCGCACTTGCTGCTCTGATGTTGGTGGCAGCCATTCTGGCCATCGAGCGGTCGGCTCGGGCCGGCGCGCAATACCATCACACGACGGGCCGCTTCCAGTCGCTGCCGTTCCAGGATCTTTACGGATGGAAGGCGGCAGCCGCCGTGGCCGCGTGCATCGTGCCGGTGCTGGTTGGTTTTGTCATACCATTCCTTGTTCTGGCGCATAATGCCGTTGCCTACGCCAACGACGCGCTGGCAAAAGGTTTCCTCGCCGCCGTCGCACGATCTATGCTGCTGGCAACAATCGCCGCCGCCTTTGCCGTTGGCATTGGCTTGGTGCTGGCCTATGCGCGCCGGATTGTGCGCGTGCGGGTGGTAGCTTGGGCGGCCTTCGTGGCTGGCCTCGGCTATGCGCTTCCCGGCACCGTGCTTGCTCTCGGGTTGAAGCTGCCGCTGTCGGCTTTTGATATCAGTGTCGATGCTTTGTTTCGCAGTTGGCTTGGCGTTTCGAGCGGCCTTCTCCTCTCGGGGAGTATCGCAATTGTGCTGTTGGCCTATGTCATTCGCTTTCTCGCTGTCTCGCTTGGGGCAATTGATGCCGGTCTCGAACGTCTATCGCCCAACCTTGATGCCGCCGCCCGTACACTTGGCGAATCCGCCACATCCGCCTTGTGGAGGGTCCATCTGCCGCTCATTCGGCCAGCACTTTGGACGGCAGGCTTGCTCGTCTTTGTCGATGCCATGAAAGAGTTGCCAGCGACGCTCTTGCTTCGTCCTTTCAACTTCGACACCTTGGCGACACACGTTTTTTCCCTCGCATCGGAAGAGAAGCTCGAGGCAGCCGGCCTCGGCGCGCTTGCCATTGTATTGGTTGGGCTGTTGCCGGTTTTGCTGTTGCACCGAGCCATTGCCCGGGGCCGCGCCGGGAGTTAGATCGGCGCGTTAGAAGTCCATGTTTTGACGCATTTTCTCCGACGAACCGGTGTCCACTTCGTTGAAAAATGCTCTAACTAAAAAATTTTCCTGATGTCGACCGTCGTGTGTATAAGTCCGGCGAAATGCACGTCGATGCGTGCGCCTTTGCGCCAACGGACAATGCAGCTGACTTCAGAGCGCACGCGGTTAGCCACGAATACGAGCACAAACGCGTCCGCTGCAGGCTGGTCCGTCACCTCGATCAATGCCCCGAATTTCGACAAGTTCAAGACCTTGCACAAAACCGGATCGCGACCGGCACACCCAATCATGCCATCTCTCCAGACCTGCGTCCGCTCGCTCCAGCGCTTGTTGGTCCCGACGGAGCTCGAGCGTTCGGCCGGGCGTTCTGACGCACTTTTTAGGGCACGGACCGGCCGAGGTGTTGCCGGGGTGGTTGCCTTAGGGGCGATCGCTACAGGCTCACACGGGCGCGCAATATGATGCGCGAGGTTCTCTTGAGGCGTTTCTGCGACGACAACAAAATTCATGGGGACGGCCAAGGGCGTGCCGTGATCATGAAACTTGCCCGGAGTCTACTGGTAGGTTGTTGAATAAAGTCTAACGAACAGCCGGTCGGTGATTGCTACCCGGTCCAGCCCGAGCTCCCACACAAACGTGATTTGCGGCCGACGGACGGCGCGGCGATGGCTACTGCTCTCGTCAACCGGAGACTGTCATGCGCAACACTGTATTCGTCCTTGCCGCCGCTCTATTTTTGCCGCTGACCGCTGGCGCCCAAACTCCAAAGCCAGCCCCGGTTGCAACCACCAACCCCGCGGCTGCAAAGCTTGTGAAGGCGCCGACCGACAACAACCTCGTCATCCGGGAGAGTGCGAACTCGGTGAAGGACACGCTCGACAAACTCGCGAAGGCCGCTGAGGCAAAGGGCGCGAAAGTTGTTGCGCGGGTCGACCATGCAGCCGGTGCGAAGGCAGTTGGCGCTGAAATGAAGCCGACGGAAGTGCTTATGTTCGGCAATCCGAAGCTTGGCACGCCGGTCATGCTCGGCAATGTCCGCGCCGGGCTTGATTTGCCGTTGAAGGTGCTCGCCTGGGAAGATGCAACCGGCAAAGTTTGGGTCGCGTACACGAAACCAGCTGTGCTGCAGTCGCGCTACAGGCTCGTTGGCAAGGACGCGGCGGGCAAAGAACAAGCTGCGAATTTCAAAGCCATCGCTGATGCCCTTGACGGTCTTACAGGCGCTGCCACTTCGAAATAACCTGCCGGTCTTAAAGCAAACGGCGCGGACCCATGGGGCCCGCGCCGTTTAACATGCGACGACCACATATCACTCGGGTTTGGAATCACCCGGTTCTGTTTTTGGCTCCGCCTTCGGCTTGCGCGTGGTGCGCTTCAAGAACGACGGTTGGTCGTGCTCCTGGAAAGCGACGCCCGATGGTGCTGCGGGTGCTGCCCGCTTGCGTGGTGGTGCTCGGGCCGGACGCGGATCAGCCGCTGCCGGCATTGGAGCGACGGCCTCGACTGGTGCGGCGACCGACCGTACAACACGCACCGGCTCCACAGAGCGCTCTACAGCCGGGCGCTCTACAACCGGGCGTTCTACAACCGGTTGAACCGAGGCTGGCGGGACGCGATCCGCATTTCGGTCCAGGTTCCGATCTTGGGCAATCCACTCCGGCGCCGGCTGCTCTGGCTGGACCGGCGGTTGGCGCCGCTCCGGGATGTGTCGTTCGTGCGGTGGGAGACGTTCGCCCGCAGCGCTGCGATCAGGCCGATCTACAGCGCGATCCGATGTGCGATCCTGGCTACGGTCCTGGCTACGGTCCTGGCCCCGATCACCTCTGTCCCCACGGTCAAAACCTTGCTGGCGAAAACCACCGGCGTTGCGGTCGGAACGGTCAGGGCGATCTACACGGTCGGGACGGTCGGGGCGGTCGACACGATCGGGGCGCTGTTCCGCGTCGGCGCGGGGCTCAAACGAACGTTGCGGCCCACCGCCTTCGTTGAACCGGTCGCGTCGATCGCCTTGCGGCCGATCGCCCTGCGGGCGATTGTTGCGATCAAAGCGGTCGCGCCGAAACTGCCGGTCTTGACGATTGTCGCCCGGCTGTCCCTCGAATGGCCGCTCTCGGTTGTCGCGGTTTTGCGACCGATCGCCGTCGAACCGGTTGAACGGTCTGTCGCTGCGGTCCCCGCGGTCTCCTCGATCCCCACGGTCGTTAAACTGTCGGTCACTGCGATCCCCACGATCAAATCGCTCTTGGCGTTCAGGACGATCGTTTCTGGTGTCCATCGGCCGCTCAACGGGTTGTTCGCCGCCGGCCACGGGCGGCGGCCCTTGGCTATCATCGTTTGCCGTCGTGTCCGGCTGACCGTCGTCAAGGTCATCGCCGGGGTCATTGGGGTCAAAACCAGCTTGCCGAAAGCGTTGTGGCTGCTGCGTTGGACCTCCGGCCTCCTGCTGCTCACGGTAGGCCATTATGATGCGGTTGTAATGCTCGGCGTGCTGCAGATAATTCTCGGCGAGCACGGGATCTCCAGCCGACGTTGCGTCGCGCGCGAGCGACATGTATTTCTCGGCAATATGCATGGGTGTGCCACGCACTTTAACGTCGGGCCCATTCGATTCATAGCTGCGCGTCAGAGGGTTCTGGCCTTTGCGCTGGCCGCCGCTCTGGTTGTGGCTGCCGCCATTGCTGCCGCCGTTCTGGTGCCGACCGCGATTGTTGCGGCGATTGTGCTGCTGTCCTGGCCTCACGGGTGCCGATGCTCCTTAACTGCGTTCATGTATAAAAGATTAGGCGACCTGATTGTTCTGCGGTCGGCAGGTCCATGGCCCGACCGAAGACGTGGAAACGTTGGCTAACTTGCAGACCGATATGCCAGCCAGAAGGCATGGCGATATGTCTGTCGGCCGCATGAATGGTTCGAGATCTCTCGGTTTGGCAGTGCGTCCCACGCACACCCGTCTGTGATCAAACGCCCATCTTTGATCAAACAACCGTCCCAGTGACGCGCAGATCGAAAAAGTTGCTTTCCGTTCTCGGGAGGCGCGACACAAGTCGCTTCAACTCACCGTGTATTCAGGAGTTTGCTGGTGGTGGGCAACCTGCCCAAAGCATGAACGTTGGACAACGTGCTGTGCTTAGGCCGTCGCAGACACCCTCGACAGAATGACACTAGCTCAAGTGAAGAGCATTTGCCAAGCAGATTTTCGGGACCCGTCATGTTCAGGGGATCGGACGAGGTCTTGCAGCCACACAACGTTGCACGCCGGCGAGGTCTTTAAACACGCGCAGGTCGAGCGGCGCCGGGGAAAAGGCATTTTGCAACAGTTCTGCGACAGCCAACGCTTGCCCTTCGCCTACTTCAAAAACTAGCCAGCCGTCTGATAGATAATCTGAAATTTGGCTGATGAGGAGACGGTAGATATCTAGGCCGTCCGTCCCGCCGTCGAGCGCCAAGATAGGGTCAAACTGCCGCACCTCTGGATCCAGGGTGCCGATCTCAGGCGTCGGAATATAGGGCGGATTCGAAACAATGAGATTGAAAGTCATGCCTTCAACGGGCGAAAATGCAGACCCATGCCGCAAGTCCACGTGCCGCAAAGCCCCGGCCGCGTGCTCGGTAGCAGATAGTCGTTTTCTGTGGCTGACGAGATTGGCCTCAGCCACCGCCAACGCTTCGATCGATACGTCTGTGCCCCAGCCTCGTGCGCCAGGCAGTTCACCGAGCAGGGTCAAGAGCAGGCATCCGGTCCCGGTCCCGATATCTAGGAGGCGTGTATTTTCATTTGAAATCCCGGCGTCGCGCATCAAAGCACATGCCGCCTCGACGAGCGTCTCACTGTCCGGCCTTGGATCAAGTGTCGCCGGTGTGATTTTAAATGGCCGACCGTAAAACGAACGCTCACCGACGATCCGCGACACAGGCTCATGCGCCAAGCGACGGGCCGCCATTTCGGACAGATGCCGCGCCGCGGCCGGCTGGAGCATCGCCTCCTGATCCATCAACAATTGCAGACGGTTGACCTGAAGCGCATGCGCAAGCAACAGTCGCGCATCAAGATCTGGTGTGTCGAGGCCGGCCGCCGCAAACAGAGCCGTTAGCCGCCGTGCGGCCGCCCGGCCCGTCTCTGGTGGAACGCGTGCCTCCGGAACGACTGCCTCAAGAACGTCGGCCTCAGGAACGCCTGTCTTAGGAACGACGGTCACGCCCGCAGCTCCATATCCGCCATCAGGGAAGCCTGATGTTCCGTGATCAAGGCCTCGACCAGTTCATCCATATCGCCGCCGAGCACGGCTTCGAGTTTGTGAAGCGTTAAGTTGATCCGGTGATCACTCACACGCCCTTGGGCGAAGTTGTAGGTGCGAATGCGCTGCGAGCGATCGCCGGAACCGACCTGCCCTTTGCGGGATGCGGCCCGCTCGTCAGCCAACCGCGTCCGCTCGAGATCGTAAAGCCGCGAGCGCAGGATGTTCATGGCCTTGCGGCGGTTTTGGTGTTGCGACTTGTCAGCCGACACGACGATCAATCCGGTTGGCAAATGCGTGATCCGCACCGCCGAATCCGTCTTGTTAACGTGCTGGCCGCCGGCGCCGCCCGCTCGCATGGTATCAATGCGGATGTCTTCGTCCCGTATTACAACGTCGACATCTTCGGCCTCAGGCATCACGGCGACGGTGGCAGCCGACGTATGGATGCGGCCGCTCGTCTCTGTGGCTGGCACGCGCTGTACTCGATGGACGCCCGACTCGAACTTCAACCGCGCGAAGACGCCCTTGCCGGACACCGACGCGATCACTTCTTTGTAGCCGCCGAGGACGCTCTCGCTTTCCGACACGATTTCGACTTTCCAGCCGCGACGCTCGGCATAGCGGGCGTACATGCGGAAAAGATCTGCTGCAAACAGCGCCGCCTCATCGCCCCCCGTTCCAGCCCGAACCTCAAGGATCGCGCTCCTTTCGTCGGCTGCGTCCTTGGGCAGCAAGGCAATGCGCAATTTTTGCTGGGCTTCAGCAATGTGCGTTTCAAGCAGTGGCATCTCGGCCTGCGCCATGGCGGCGAGATCGGGGTCCGGCCCGCGTGCCATGTCGCGGGTATCGGCCAACTCAAGCTCGGCTGCACGCAAGGCCTTAATGGTTCCGACCACCGGCGACAGTTCCGCAAACTCCTTGGACAGCGCAACGAGCTTTTGTTGCTCCGGCCCGGCGTTCAACTGAGCCTGGATGATCTCCAACCGGGCCAGCAGCCGGTCGAGCTTGTCTTTCGGGATCGGGGTCATCGCACAATCAGGATTATGGCCTCAGGCAGCACAAGTTCAGGCAGCACAAGTTCGGGCAACACAAGTTCAGGTCAGGTCAGTGTGAGCCAGTTTAGGGCGTACGGAGCCCTAACGAGCCGCAACGGAGGTGTCCACGGCTCACATCGCCTCCCTGGCGCCAAGTATTTGCCATCAAGCCGTGTACCTCACGTGCGTTCGGCAATTTGTTTGGGTGGGCTCACAGCTAAAGTCGGGCAGGGTTCTTGCAGGATCATTGCACATGCTGCGTCGATGGAGTCAGCTGCCGCGTTTCGACGGGTTAGGTTAACATGCAGCACGAGCTGATTTCGACTGGAAGTCTCGGAGCACGTATGTCGCGATTGGGACGTTTGGCGGCGATGGTCCTGGCAGGATGGGTGCTCCTGGCGGTTTTCTGGGGCACGACCGTTTCGCCGGCTACGGCTCAAACCCGCGCGCCGATTGCGTCCAGCGGGACCGATAGCGCGCGCTCGATCCTAGAACGCGCGCGCGCCTCGGTCATTCAGGTGAACGGCTTCGTCTCGACCAACAGCGCGCCTACTTTTCACGGCACCGGTTTCGCGGCGTCTCCTGGTGGTTACTTTGTCACCAACTACCATGTTGTTGCCGAACACGTTTTAGAACCGTCGAAGTATCGTCTCGAATACAAGACGCCGGACGGCAAAACGGGTGCGCTGAAAATCCTTGCCA
>JANNXS010000343.1:0-2271 GCA_031409695.1 Hyphomicrobiaceae bacterium | reverse complement strand
GGTGTTGCTGCGCTATCTGGAGACCGTCCAGGCCACCGATGGCGAGAAGCCGGTGCAGTTGTTCGTTACCAGCCTTTCGCCCAATTTCGCCAGTATTGCCGACCTCGACAGCCTGACCTGCCTCGTGGATACAGGGACGGTGGTGGAGACGTTCTTTCCGCGAACGATCAGTTTCGAAATGGGCAAACGGGAGAAGCTTGAGCGTTATCTGGATGTGACCCGCGCGGAACTGTTCTTCGCGCGACGGGTGATTTTCGTGGAGGGTGCTGCCGAGCTGATGCTGGTAGGTGTGCTGGCCGAAAGGATTGGCTTCAAACTGCGAGAGCATGCCGTCAGCTTAATCAGCGTCGAAGGCCTAAATTTTGATTCGTTCCTGCCACTGTTCGGAGACGCTGCTCTCAAGATCCCGGTGGCGTTAATCACTGATGCCGATCCGAGCGACGAGCCAAGCGACGGCTCCGAACTGCAGGCCCTGTATCCCGCGGTCGGCGATGCGAATAAGGTTTCGGACAACACGGCGAAGATGAAGAGGAGCGAGGACACCTTCGTCAAGATCTTTCATGGACTGAAGACGTTCGAGTACGACCTGGCGTTGCACGCCGACAACCGCACCGCCATGTTAAAGGCTCTGAAGGAGTTGCACCCGAAGATCGCGGTGACGGTGGAAGCGGCGGTCGATGCCGCCGTAGGCGATGCAGCTAAAGCACGGGCCTTGTTTACTGGCATGTTCGAGCGCAAGCAGAACAACGTGCAGAAGGGGCGTTTTGGGCAGGCCTTAGCACAAGTATTTTCGGAGCCGGGGATAGCTTGCACAGTGCCGCCGTACATCCTCGATGCAATCTCTCACGCTTGCCAGGTCGAGCCTGAAAAACCATGACAGCCTTCTCCACAGAACAACTCGCCATTATCGATGCGCCGCTTGAGCCGCTTTCTGTGGTTGCGTGTGCAGGCAGCGGAAAAACGCACACGGCGGTTCACAGGTTGGTGGAGGTGCGACGACGGCTAGGCGATCATCGCGGGCGGGTCGCCTTGCTGTCATTTTCCAATGTCGCCGTGGACACGTTCCGGGACAGCTATCAGGTCCTAGCGCAAGACCTGCCCGCCGGTATGGGGCGCGACCGCGTCGAGATCGACACCCTGGACGGATTCATCACCAGCAACATACTTCGACCGCATGCGCATCGCTCGATGGGCGCAACACAAGCGGCTTTTCTCGTGACAGGTGGCGAATCTTTTCTGAACGGCTTCACCTTCAGGACAAGTACGTATCCGCTGAGCATCACGAAGATGCAGGTCGGCTTCCGCAACACGGCTGTTTACTTTCATCACACCAGCAACGCCCAAGCTTTAGAGCTCAACACGACTTATGCTTTAAGCATTGTCAACCGCCTGGCAAAAACAGGTGCGTACACCCACAATCTTGGCCGGTACTGGTGTCATCGCGTTTTGAATGAGCAGCCGGCAATTCTGCGTGCGCTGGTACGGCGCTACCCACACATCTTGATTGACGAATCGCAGGACATCGGCACGCTTCACCAAGCGATTCTGGAGCAACTGATCGCGGCCGGGTCGCAGATCTCCTTGATCGGCGACCCCCATCAAGGAATCTACGAGTTCGCTGGCGCCGATGGGAGTTTTTTGGTGCAGTACGCGCAGCGGCGCGGAGTCAGGAGCCATGCGTTAACCCGAAACTATCGATCGGTTCCGCCCATCCTTACGCTGGCCAACAAACTGTCCTTGCGCACGGATACTGCAGAACGACATGCGCCCGCAACGTCGCACGGCGCGTTCTTCATCGCCTATAAGAATGCCGAGCGAAAACAACTCCTAACGGCATTTCGAGGGGCTGTGTTGGCCGCGGGCCTTGATGCCGAGCGCTCAGCGGTGGTCTGCCGTGGACGTGAGCTTGCCAACGAGCTGGCCGGTAACGATGCACCTGTGGGGCAAGGTCTCGTCAAGCTTTTCGCAGCGGCCGCGATTCTCCGCGATAAGCGTCGGGATTATCTGAACGCGTTCACGACGGTAACTTCCTGCGTTGTGAGCCTGCTGCGCGACCCGCCCCAAAGACTGGTGGCCATGATCACCCAGCCTGCACGCTATCCGGAAGCAAGGCCGCTGCGGCGCGAGATATGGAGCTTCACGCGCAACCCCGATAGCGGTTTGCCCTCCGCGTCTCTGATAGCCGATACGAGATGGCATCCTTTGCTGCTCGCGAGAACGAAGACGCTGCTAGTGTCGCTCCAACTTAAATACGACTTAGCAACAGCCGAC
>JANNXS010000342.1:0-44239 GCA_031409695.1 Hyphomicrobiaceae bacterium | reverse complement strand
GTCATAGGCGCCACGCACCGCAGTCGTTGTTGTATCAATGACCTTCAGCTGAACGTCTGGATGCAACTGGCCGAGCTTCGCGACCGCTTTCTCTACATCCGTTGACACTGTCGTGTCGCTCGCGCCCTTCGCGCGTACAATCGAGAACGCGACCATGGGCTGCTTGTCGAGCGCCGCAAACGTGCGCGGCTCTGCATAGGTGTCGATGACTTTACCGAGTTCATCGAGGCGGACTTTTCGGCCCTTCGGAAGCGCGATCGTTGTGCCCGCAAGTTCCTCGACCGTGTCCTTGCCGGCCAACGTCCGGATTGCCTGCTCGCGCCCGCCAATTTCGCCGCGCCCACCGGCGAGGTCGATGTTGGTCGCGCGCAATTGACGGTTCACGTCGCCAGCAGTGATGCCATAGGAGAGTAGACGGTCAGGATCGAGAACCACCCGTACTTCCCGTTCAACCCCTCCAACCCGCGCAACCGACCCGACACCTTTTACCCCCTGCAAAGCGCGGATCACAACATCATCGACGAACCACGACAGCTGCTCCGGCGTCATGCCGGGCGCACGCGCCGCGTAGGTCATGATTGGCAGACCCTCGATATCGAGACGCGATATGATCGGCTCTTCAATTGTTTTGGGCAAGTCTGACCGAATGCGCGAAACGGCATCTTTGATGTCGTTCAGTGCCCGGTCCGGGTTCATCTCAAGCCGGAATTCGACGATATGGAGCGACAAGCTTTCGGTGATTGTCGTCGTGATGTGTTTAATTCCGTTGACGCCAGCGATCGCGTCTTCGACTTTCTTCGAAACCTGCGACTCAAGTTCGGTCGGCGCGGCGCCTGCCTGAATGACGCGAATTTGGACGATTGGCACATCAATGTTTGGGAAGCGCGTGATCGGCAGTTGCTTGAAGCTCATCAAGCCGAGCACCATCAGGACCAGAAACAGCACGATGGACGGCACAGGCTGACGGATAGACCAGGCAGAGATGTTCATGGCGTTACCTTTCGGTCAGCGTTGGCTTCCGGGCGGTTTTGAAAAATGGGGCGGACGGCGTCACCGCCACGCAGGAAAGTTCCGGCCCGGGTGACCACGATATCTTTGTCCTGCAGGCCGAATTTCACTTCCGTGCGCGCGCCCGACGTGAGGCCGAGCTTGACCGGACGCACGTCAACTTTGCCATCTTTGACCACCTGCACCGTTGCGCCAGTGTCCGTGTACTGTATGGCCGACGATGGAATGCCCAAGCCGCTCGACCGGTCGAGCGTGACTGTCCCGCGTGCGAACGCGCCAATGCGAAGGCTTGCATCATCATCGACCAGAATGCGAATGCGGCCGAGCCGGCTCGCCTTATCCACCTCAGGCGACACAAGTCGAACCTTGCCCTTCAGGGTCGGCGCGCCAGGTATGTCCATCTCCACGGGTTGTCCTTCCCGCAATTTGGCAAGGCGCGTTTCCGGCACCTCAGCTTCCATCTCGATTTGGCCGTTTGCGATAATACGGAACATGGCATCTCCAGCACCCGCACCGAAGCTGCCGACGCGGGCCAAGCGGCGACTGATGATGCCGTCCTGCGGGGCCATGATTGCGGTGCGGCTCCGCTTCCAATCGAGCTCGCGACGCACAGCAACAACCTGCGCACGGTCGGCCTCGGCAACTTTGATGGCGTCCTGTGCGGCACCCATTGCTGCCTGGGCAGACTTGAAGGCCGACTCCCGCTGATCCTGGACCGCCTCCGAGATCACGCCGGAACCACGCAGGGGCTTGCCTCGATCAAAGGCATTGCGCGTTTCAACGAGCTTGGCTTCCATAGACCCGAGATTGCTCTTGGCTTGTGCAATGCTTGCCGTGGCTTTAGCTTGCGCTGCATCGTTCTGGGCCACCTGGGCGTCGAGCGTGTCACTAGCCAGGCGTGCGAGCACTTGGCCTTTTTTGACCTTGTCGCCTTCGTCGGCCAACACTTCAACAATGCGAAGTCCTTCGACCTCCGGCCCGACCAGGATTTCATCGCGCGGCACCAGCGTCCCGGTGACGAGCAACGTTTCGGTAAAGGTTTCAACGCCAACAGAATCGACAGATACCGCGGCCGCGAAAGTTGCCGAGTTCGGCGCGGCGGTCTGCGAGGGCGCGTCAGCTGTTCCTGGCTTCTTCAGCAGCGGTAACCGACCTGTTTGCGCCAAGCCAGCGGCAAGGCCACAGACGGCCAGGACACTGCTCCAAAGAGCGATTTTTGTGAGCCGACTCATGACCCGACCTTTTGTTCAATTTTTTCTTTTTGCGTGTTCATGCTCCGACGACGCGCTGTATGCTTGCCGATCAGTGGCGGCGCGTCTGCGTGCGTCTGCGTTGTGGATGTCGGACCTGCGGCCGGACTGATCGGAATTTCAACCATCGGCACCGGATTCAAAAGACCTTGAAGCGTGGTCATCAGGCCGGGCAGAACGGCACGTGCATCAAAATCCGGGTCAACGGCCCGGCGCCAAAACAGGCCGTCGCCCAAGACCTTGAACACCTGCGCTACGCTTGGAATATCCAGCGCCGGTGCAATGCGGCCCTCGTCCTTGAGACGTTGGAAGAGCGCCAGGAAACCCTCATATACAAAACGGTCAACCGGTCGGCAAATGGCTTCAATACGAGGGTTGCGGGTTGCTTCGACACCCATCTCGACGGCCATGAGGCGCTTGTGGGCTGGCTGTTCATGAAAATAACTTTCGGCGATGCCGTTGAGGGCCGCGAGGAAATCCGATGCCCCCTTCAGTGTTTCGAGTTTTTCAGCAAACTCCGCGCGGTCCCGTTCACAAAGACCCGCAATTAGTGCTTCTTTACCGTCGAAATAGACATAGAGTGCCCCTGGAGAGACGGCCGCTGCCTTGCAGATATCCTGCATCGTCGTGCGGTGAAAACCCGAGCGAGCAAAGCACAGCTCGGCTGCGTCGAGAATGCATTCCCGTCTCGCGTGCTGTGTTTCTGGCTTTAGTTTTGGCATCACTCAGGACCACTGACAGGCCACGCCCTAAAAGCTAGGAGGCCCTAACACTCGGAAGCGCAGACAAAACGAATGTTCGTTTTATTTGGATCACCGTGGCGAAGTCAAGGCGCAACGTATGCTTTGTGTCGAATGGGGCCCATGCGCCAGTCGCGTGCCCTTTTTTATGTCAGGCGGGCTGCACGGAACGCCGCGTCTTGGCCGGCAAGCGGTGGAGCAGTTGGATCGCAGTCATGCCCAAACAAGGGTGATACCAATTCGGGGCGATATCGCATAACGGTCTGAGAACAAAAGCTCTTTTGTGCGCCTCCGGATGAGGTAAGGTCAGCGAGCCCGCGCAGCGTTGGGGCCAATTCATTCGGTAACTGCCCGCCATCACGATATCGATGTCAAGCGTCCGGGCGCTCCAGTGCTGTCGGGTCCGACGGCCCGAACGGCGCTCGATGCTTTTCGCAAGCAGAAGCAGCTTAAAGAGAGGTAGAGCCGTCCGGCAGTGAACGACGAGGTTGAGATAGTCAGGCTGCCCAGGGCTCAGCGACGCGCTTTTGTACACCTTTGAAGTTGCCAGCAATTGGCAGTCGGCATCTTGAATGTCTTGAAGCGCACGAATGAACGTCTCCTGCGGGCTTCCCCACGGGCCACTCAAATTGCTACCGAGGGCCAGGAAAGTTGAGCCGGACGCTTTGTGCTTGTCTGAAGGACGCATCATACTTTAGTCGTAAAAAATCTGCCCTGGGTGAACCGTTGCGTCAACCATAGCGTTGTTGACGCTGTGGAATTGTTGTTCTAGCACATCAAAAAGCGCTGTGTTGTGCGGCATGGTTCACTCAAGCGAGCGCGATTCTGATCCGGTTTTTGCAATGAAGCGATTGGTCGAGCAACTAGGGTGCAGTTTCTTCTTTGCAAGCCCGCGCGGCACTTTCGGCACCGACCTGCATCGGCACCGCTCTGCATTATCACCGTCGAACATCGAAAATCGGTACTTGGACCAGCAACTTTAGCGCGAAACAAATTACGTTTAGGAGTTTAACGGCACCTCCCGTCCTAAGCGTTTCCTGCGGAGGTGCCGGGAGCACTGTCTACATATGTATTTTAAAGACACCGAACGAATCGCTCTATTTATTGATGGGGCGAACCTCTACGCCACCGCCAAAGCCTTGGGCTTTGACATTGATTACAAACGACTTCTCGGCCTTTTTCGGGCAAAGGGTCATTTGATCCGGGCGCTTTACTACACAGCGCTTGCTGAAGATCAGGAATACTCCTCGATCCGTCCGCTCGTTGATTGGCTTGACTATAACGGTTACACAATGGTGACGAAGCCGACCAAAGAGTACACGGACTCGTTCGGTCGCAGAAAAATCAAAGGCAACATGGACATCGAACTGACCGTCGATGCGATGCGTCTGGCGGATTCACTCGACCATATTGTCCTGTTCACTGGCGACGGAGATTTTCGCGCGCTTGCGGCTGCACTGCAATTGAAAGGCAAACGCGTCAGCGTCATCTCTACGCTTCAGACAACGCCCGCCATGGTCGCAGACGAACTTCGCCGACAAGCAGATCAATTCATCGATCTGGCGGACATCGAAGATCATATCTGTCGCGATCCGTCGGTCCGTGCAGCGCGCCTTGAGACAGGTGTTGATCGTCCGGTTGTTGAGCGGCGACCGGATATGCCGGTTCGCACAATTCCCACCCGCCGTTCTCCGGTTGCAGCTGCGGCTGCAGCGCCCGCTTCAGCGTCGACGCTTGGCTTCCCCGATGATGCAGAACCCAAGTAAAGGCCGCACACAGCGTAGGGCGTAGGCTTGTTTCTCAGCATACCTGGAGATGCGCCCGAAAGCATCTTGATCGTCCTTCGCACGCTCCGTCGCGCGCTTGTAGGACGGCCTACTGTACTCGTGTAACGTTGTGATGACAGCGGCCGAAGCCAAGGCGGCGTGCACAAGGCGTCGTCGGTTGCCCAACACTCGTTGCGCCCGCTACAAGGCGCCCGCTACAAGGCGCCCGTGCGCAGCCGATCAGGTATTATGTCTCGCGTTGTGTTTGCGTAAGTGCGCATTGCCTCAACGCCCAGCGACTCAACGCCCAGCAACCCAAGGCACAGCAACTGATTACCCTGAACGGCGGTCATGCATGACGTCGAGCGCCAGCCCGCCTGACCGCCTAGCCCTCCAACTACCAGTCAGACCTATGGAACGCCTGACAGTCGGCCTTTCAGTCGCAGTCGCCTTGGCATTTGTCGCCTCGCTCATGATCGGCCCCAGTGGGTTTGGATTTCCCGCAGATGGCGCGGCAAGGTGGTTGATCTTCAGCGAAATCCGGGTCCCGCGCGCGTGTATGGGGTTGCTGGTCGGAGGTGGGCTGGGGCTCGCTGGAGCGGCCCTCCAAGGTTATTTGCGCAACCCGCTTGCGGAACCGGGCATCGTCGGTGTCTCCGGCGGCGCAGCCTTGGGGAGCGTGCTGGCGATCCACACAGGTCTTGCCGGTGCTTTCGCTCTGGCATTGCCGCTGGCCGGCCTCACCGGGGCAGCCGTTGCAACAGCGGCACTGTTTACGATCGCGGGCGTGCGTTCCGGCCCTGTAACCCTGATGCTCGCGGGCGTGGCCTTGGCGAGCTTGACGGCCGCCGGGGTCTCTTTGGCGCTGAACCTGTCCTCGAACCCGTTTGCCGCCGCAGAAGCGATCTTCTGGATGATGGGGTCGCTGGCCGATCGGAGCACAACACAGCTTTATCTGGCAGGACCGTTGATCGTCTTCGGCGGCCTTATCCTATTGCGGCTCGGCCGTGCTCTTGACGCCTTGACGCTGGGCGATGACGTGGCGACCACCCTCGGCATCGAAGTGGCGACATTGCGGCGTCACGTTATCTTTGGAACAGCGCTAGTCGTTGGCGCATCCACCGCTGTCACGGGCATGATTGGGTTCATAGGGCTCGTCGTCCCGCATATCTTGCGCCCGTGGACCGGTCATCAACCGTCGCGACTGTTGCTGTCGAGCGCACTGGGTGGAGCCGTCTTGTTGCTCATAGCGGACGTCATGACGCGGGTCCTGGCCCCGTATTTCGACCTCAGGATCGGCGTCCTGACGGCATTGATTGGGGCACCGTTTTTTCTCTGGCTTGTTGTCCGAATGCGCTCGGAGTTGGCACCATGACAGCCATCCGCGTCGAGCATCTGTCCATACGGCTGGGCAATCGCGCCGTGCTTGACGACATCTCATTTGACATCACTGCGCCGGGCCTGGTGGTTATCGTTGGACCAAACGGCGCGGGAAAATCGACACTTCTGCGCGGGCTTGCGGGTCTCGCGCCGTCACACGGCGGCTCAATCCAGATCGGCGAAGCGCTGCTACACACCTTGTCACCACAAGAGCGTGCGCGTGCCATTGGCTACCTGCCGCAGGAACGCACCGTCCATTGGCCCATGCCAGCGCACGAGATCGTCGCGTTGGGCCGGTTGCCGCATCAAGTGGCCGCGGCAGGCTTAAACGCGCACGACCGCGCGGCCGTCGCTAAGGCGATTGCGGCCATGGATGCCGATCACTTGGCAGACAGGCCGATCCTCGAACTGTCGGGCGGCGAGCGCGCCCGCATTTTGATCGCCCGCGTTTTGGCGCAAGAGCCATCTGTCATTCTTGCCGATGAACCAACCGCGGGCCTCGACCCTAAGCACCAATGGGCACTGTTTGAATGTCTGGAGGTCGCAGCTGCACGCGGCACGCGGATCATCGTCGCCTCCCATGATCTAGCCCTGGCGTCGCGCTTTGCCCAGCACGTACTGCTGGTCACAGACGGACGCCTGAGCGCTACAGGATCGCCGGCCGACGTGCTGACGCGAGATCGCCTCGCAGCCGTGTTTGGCGTGGCATCCGCGGTGATCGAACACGACGGACACCAGGTCATCGTGCCACTCGGCCTCGCCGACCGAAAAACGTAATCAACGAAATGGGGACCAGAGGGTTCAGACCGGCAACCCGTGCCGAACGCGTGCCATGAGGCACGCATCGTCGCCGGGCATACAAGCGCGGCACACGTGCGGCCGTACCGCATAGATCGTGCACGCAACGCGCTGTGTGACCACGCCATCAAGTGCCGCACACCGGTTGCCCGTGCAGCGCATACCGCCCTCGTCGCGTGCAATAAAGTCAGGAGGAATACGCGTGATCTCGTCTTCGGTCTCAAGCGAAAACCGCGGCCACAGCGGCGAGTAATCGCAGCAGGCACCGCATGCCTGGCAGTCAAAGTCAGCAATCGCCGGCGAGATGTCGGTGCTCATGACGAGATGCTACGGGTAGGACGCCCCCTGAGCAAGCAGGCCGCACGTGACGAGCGAGTTTTAGGGCAACTTCAGTGTGCCGCCTCAGAGCGGGCGCACGCACTGCTTCGTCTTCCACGTTTCTGAAGCTTTACAGGGCAATTTAAGCCGCTTGCTGGGCTTGGGCAGCTCGACCAGTGTTGGCACGCGCTGTTTCATCTCTGGGGCGATGACGCTTGTCTCGGGCGACCGATCGATAATTCGGCGACGTTCATCGGGCGGGCCAAACGTGGCGTCGAGAAGCAGCACGTTTTTCAACGGTGGAGCCCACTTCGATTTCTCGTTGAAAGCGATGATTCCAGCCGTGACACGGACGACCGTTTCGTTCGGTTGTGGCCCTGGCGTCATGACGCATGTGACGCCCGCGATCCAAATGAAGCCCGCCATGGGTGGGAGTGCTGGTTCGGCCTTGCCTTTAAGATCGAATGGGTTTGTCGGTGTTTGGCCGAAGGTATATGCCGAGTACCAATTGCGACCCACCGGCAACCAGCGACTGCGCCAATGGGCCTCTGCTTTCGCGCTCGCATCAACGTCAACGATGCCGCCACACCACGGCGCAGCGGTCGGTGCCCCAGCGATGGGCGGCTCATTGGGTCGAGCCTCCGATAGTGTCCCGCCGATGAGGCACACGACCAACGATGCCGTCGCAGATATTTGAAGTCGCGCCTGCATTTCATCCGGCCCAAAAAGCAACACCACTGCCGCTGCTTTAACTGACCTGGGCCGGACACGAGAATACGTCGACTGGAAACGTGGTAAGTAAAACCAGGATGCCCACGTGCGCAAAGTCGAACCGCATCAGAATTTCAAGACACCAAACAGACGAATGCCGCGGCCCGGTTGAAGAACTTCGTCCTTCTTGAACGAGATGTGGTTGCGCACATCATCGTCAAGCAGGTTTTCACCCTTCAGGCCGATCGTCATTTCTGGCGCAACCGTGCCGGTTGGTGCCAGCTTCCAAGTGTAGCTCACTTCGGCGTTGAGCAGCGTGTAGCCTTTGGTCGTCGTCTCGCTATCCGCAATCCGGTTTTGATCCAGGGCGTGCAACACGTTTAAGCGCGCAAACCAGTTGCTGTCGCGATAGTACACGCCGCCGCCAACGCGATGCGGTGGAATACGTGGCACGTTTCCATCGCCGTCAAAGCGGGCGTGGACAAAGTCATATTGTCCCTCGATGCCCCAGACACCACGCCAGACCTGCGCGACATCATATTGCGCGCCAAGCTCGACGCCATAGAACGTGGCTTTGCGTTGCTCAAACACAAGCTGTTTTAACTCCGTGTCAGCCCCGCAACTATCAAGCGTTGCACCACATTCGACACCTGTCAGCCGCTTGAAAATAAAGCCATCATATTTGGTGTAAAACGCACTCGCGTCAAAACGCAGCGCACCTTGCGCCCGCTTCAAACCAAACTCGATGGTGCGCGCCTTCTCTTTGTCGAGAAACGGATTGCCAATTTCGAATGTCCCGGTTGCTTCATGAGCCCCCTTCGAGAACAGCTCACCGGCGTCCGGAGCCCTTTCAACGTACTGCCCAGTCAGACGGGCAACGACACCGAGTGGCAGTTGATACAGCGCGCCAAGGCTTGCACTCGCTGGCTTAAACCGGCGCACGCCTTCAAACACGACAGGCGCTAGCGGGTCGGTCGTATCTGCCAGACCGGTGCCAGCAACTGTGACCTGTTCAATGCGACCTGCCGCTTGCAATCTGAGTTTGGACGTCATCTGTAGTTCTTCAAACAGGAACGATGCGATCGAGCGCGTGCGCGCGGGTTCAAGCAAGCTATCACCTTCAAAGCTCACGCCCGTCGTGGTGCGACGCCCCATCTGAATACCAGCCGCGCCACGCAATTCACCGAGCGGCGTCTGGAAGGCCATATGCTGGACCTCAAAACGGCCCTCCGTTTCTTTGTTTGTGAAGCGTGAACCGATCTCACCGGCGGCAAGCTCATTGTGTGCGTAGGTGGTTGAACCGAACCAGTAGCGGATAGCCTCAACACCGTAGTCACTGAGTCGCAGCTCGCCCTTCGACGTGAACTTGTCTTGGGTCAGGTCGATCTTTTTATTCAACTCGACAGCTTCGCCCCCTGGGATACCGTAGAGACTGTTGAAGCGCGTAAATGCAACGCCGATGTAGCCCGTCCGGCCGACAAGGGACGAGCCAACAGAGAAGCCATCGCTTTCAACGAACGTGTTGGCCTGACGACCTTGCGGTGTGTTGTAGTCGCCCGCACGACGAGCGAAGGCATCGGCATGAACAACCACGATGCCGGCGCCACTGGTGACGCTGAAGGCGCCGTCACGGCCGCCGTCAACCGAAGTCAAGCCGCCACGGACCGAGCCGGTCCAGCCGCTGCGCGGCATCGTCTCCGGGATGCGATCATTGCTCGCCGAAACGACACCACCTATGGCTTGCGAGCCATACCGCAGCGTTGCGGGGCCACGAATGATCTCAACTTGCTGCGCCGCGTTTGGATCAATCGGCACAGCATGATCTTCGGATAGGTTCGACACATCATGTGTCCCGACGCCGTTCTCCTGCACACGAACGCGATAATTATCGAGGCCACGGATGATCGGACGGTTGGCGCCAGCGGCGAAGGTTGATCCCGCCACGCCAGGCTTTGTCTGCAACGTGTCTGTGAGGGTTGAGCCTTGCTTGGCGTCGATTTCCCGCGACGTGACGACTGTCACTGGCGCGAAAGCTGTGTCGACCACAACCAATGTACCAGGAAGTGGCGCGGCCACAGCCGTTGCTGACAGCGGCGCAAGTGCGGGTTGCGTGGCTGGCTGAGCCGACGCGGCTTTCTTTGCGGCCGGCGGCGCAGATTTAGACTGCGCTGCTGCTGGCGTCGGCACCACGGGCGTCGCCTGTTGCGGCGTTGGCGCCACGGGGCTCGGTGTGGTGACCGTTACCGTCGGCAACTGAGTTTGGGCCGCAGCCTCAGGCAGAAGCACCACGCCCGCCAGAGTCCCTGTAACGGCCGCTGCGAGGCCCCGCATTTTGGATTGACGCACCAGTGGCTCCTTGCGATGTAACTGTATTACGTTACAATGCATGGCACGAACCCGCAGACAATAATCCCCGAGAGCATGACCTTCAGATCGCAGCGCAATGTTACAATATTACATCAATGACGCCGAAGCATGCAGCTCTGGGTCGACGCTCAACGTCGGCGACGCGCGTCAAGGCGATCACGTGCGCGTCCTTGGCCGACCCGACCGTGGCTTCCAGCTTGTCGTGGCGCTGTCTCTGTTGGCCCATACCGTTCTCGCCGCAGCGCTGGTCATTGGGGCTGCGACGGACAAGATCGGCGGCGGTACCGTAGAGCTTGATGCCATCAGCGTTACCATTGTCTCAACCACCGACGCGCAAGTGGCCGGCAGCGCAAGTGCTTCGACCGGGGTCGTTACATCCGAGCAAGCCGACGATGCGCCGAGCCCGTTGGCCAGCACCAAAGAGCGTGCGAAGCCGAAAGCCGCCAGTCCGCCACCAGCTGAACTGATCCTGCCGGCACCAACAATCGACACGGCGGTCCTGGAGTTGCCGCCCGAAATTCCGAGCGCTCCCAAAGCTCCAGAAGCGCCCAAGCCTCCTGACATAAGCGAAGTAAAGGATACGCCGATAGAGCGAGATGCGAGGGATGACTGGAACGATCAGGCGGCGCAGCCCAATCAATCCGGGGGTGCTCCGAGCGCAGCAGTTTCGGTCGGTGGCAACACAACAAGCCAAGCCGCGGCCAGCCTGGGCGATATAAGTCAATATGCCCGAAAGGTTGCTTTGGTCGTCGGCAGCAACCGACCTAAGGGGGTCGGGATCAAGGGACGCGTGACGGTCGAGTTCACGCTCGCGTTGGCTGACGGGGGCGTTGAGATGATCACCGTCGTAAAATCGAGCGGAAGCACCAAGCTCGACGCGCTGGCCGTATCAGTCATCGGTCGGTCAAAGTATCCGACCCCGCCTGGAGGCATGACCGCCGCACAGCTGACCTATCGCGTGCCGTTTACATTCGAATGACGGCCGGATCGCTGTTGCCTTGGCGTCACACATTGCGCGGACCCTGCAACACGCCGTCATACTGCAGTGCTACATATTGATTCGAAACGAGCGTGACCTTTTGCCGGGCCACATGAGAGGCCGTCATACGCACTCACTCGAGACATTACCGGGACTGCGGTGGACAGGGACAAGACCGCCACAGGCCGGATGCGTTGTGTCAACGCTGGCATGCCAGCGATCTCGTCCGAAACCCCAGAGCCACGCAGTTTTCGCGCTCGCATGTTGCGCGCGGGACCACCGCATGTGCTCTGCAGCCAGCGGAGACGGCCATGAAGACCAGTCATCAGATGGTCAGAGGTGTTTCTCAAGGTTCTGTATGTGACCAGAGTTCCGTCACCAGCGCCCATCGTGCGTTTGATCTCGAGCAAAACCGCAAGCAGGTACTTCTCCTACGCTTAGCCGCACCCCAATATCCCCCATGTAGCCGCTGACTGACGCATCTGCCGGTGAGCGCCAACACTCGGCCGGCCACGAAACGGCAACCGGCTCCGAAAGGGGCCGGTTGTTTTGTCGGCAGCTTCACACAGCCGCCATGCCGATGCGCCCAAAGCCCGGCAGCTTGATTGCCGGCCGCCGTACGTCAATGCCGGCTGTCAGCCCAAGAATACTGAGTTCAAAACCTTCGGCCCAGCCGACGGTTGCACCGGCAAATCCGAACAGCGTCACTTCATAGCCCGTGCCGCTCGGGCTCCGGCCGATCAACCATCCGTCCGTTCGAAAATCCTTGCCAACCGCCGCCGGCGGCATCGGGATGCCGGTTCCAGGCACCGCACGCAGCACATGGGCAACGAAAGAGTTCGAATTCGGTCCCGGCCAAACGTGATATCCACCGGGTTTACCGTGCGGATAAGCAGCCACCGCGCGACGGATCTGCGGGATCAGTTTTTCGGCTTCCGCCCCTTCAACCTTGCCAACCAGCAGCGGCGAGTGGCCATACCAGCGCGCATCCGCCGCCCAACCATTGGTTTTCACAGGATTGGCCCAGAAGGTTTTGTCCCACCGGGTATACTGCCCCGCACCCTTCTCCTTGACGACGATCCAGGTGTGTTCAGCCACCATGCCGCGCCAACGGCCAACCCGCGCAGCATAGACATGAACCATGGCCTCCGGCTTGCGCGATGCGGCCGGCAGCAAGCCTGTGCTCGACCAATTGGCCTCGTTCCACCGCGTCGCCGGATCCGTCGCGATCCAATAAGCCGAGTGCGCGGCCAGCGGCGCCAGAAACACGAGCGCAAAAAACTGCAGGCAGCGTTTCAAAATGCGCATAACTTGCCCCGATAGCCATGCCAGCGACATGGCGGGGATTGAGGTCGGACGCAATGGGGGTGCGGACGAGATGCCGGCTAGCTCAGGCTTTACGAAGTCTTCCGTCACCTACACCACGACGAGCTGCGCGCGTTTGGAACCCTTGACGGGGCTGGGAGAAATGCCGGGATCGAGAGTTGCGATGTCCGCACTGGGCCCCAAGCCGACCCCTCACAACGGAATATTATCGTGCTTCTTCCATGGGTTCGTCACCTTCTTACCCGCCAGCATGTTCAAACTCCGGCAGATCCGCCGCCGCGTTGAACTCGGCTTGATGACCTCGTCGATGTAGCCCCGCTCGGCGGCAACGAACGGGTTGGCGAAGCGCTTCTGATATTCATCGATGCGCGCCTTGATTTTCTCCGGGTCGGCCAACTCCGCGCGATAGATAATTTCCGCCGCGCCTTTTGCGCCCATGACGGCGATTTCAGCCGTCGGCCACGCATAGTTCACATCGCCGCGGATATGCTTGGAACTCATCACGTCGTACGCGCCGCCATAGGCCTTGCGCGTGATGACGGTGACTTTCGGCACGGTCGCTTCGGCATAAGCAAACAGCAACTTCGCTCCGTGCTTGATCAGGCCGCCGTATTCCTGCGCCGTGCCCGGCAGGAAGCCCGGCACATCCACGAACGTGATGATCGGAATGTCGAAGCAATCGCAGAAGCGCACGAACCGCGCGGCTTTCCGCGACGCGTCACTGTCGAGCACGCCGGCCAGCACCAGCGGCTGGTTGGCAACGATACCGACGGTGCGTCCCTCCATACGCGCAAAACCGGTGACAATATTTTTAGCAAACGCGTCCTGAATTTCGAAGAAATCCGCCTCATCCACGACTTTGTGGATCAGTTCCTTGATGTCGTAGGGCTTGTTTGGATTGTCTGGGATCAGCGTATCCAGCGATGCATCGATCCGCGCCGGGCTATCCCGCGACGGTAACACGGGCACGCCCGCTTGGTTGTGCGCGGGCAGGAAATCCATCAACCGCCGCATCTGCAACAGGCACTCGACGTCGTTTTCATAGGCGCGGTCGGCAATAGACGTCTTAGTCGTATGCACTTTGGCGCCGCCAAGTTCCTCAGCCGTCACCGTCTCGTTGGTCACGGTCTTCACGACATCCGGACCCGTCACAAACATATAGCTCGTGTCTTTGACCATGAAAATGAAATCGGTCATCGCAGGTGAATACACATCGCCGCCCGCGCACGGCCCCATAATAACGGAGATCTGCGGCACCACACCCGAGGCCAGCACATTGCGCAAAAACACCTCGCCATAGCCACCGAGCGCCGCCACGCCCTCCTGAATACGGGCGCCGCCAGCATCAAACAGCCCGATGATCGGCGCGCGATTTTGCAGCGCCATGTCCTGGATCTTCATGATTTTCTTGGCGTGTGATTCGCTGAGCGAGCCGCCGAAAACGGTAAAATCCTTGGCGAACACGTAGACCACGCGGCCGTTGATGGTGCCCCAGCCCGTAATGACACCATCGCCCGGGATCTTGGTCTTCTCCATGTCGAAATCGACCGAGCGGTGTTCGACGAACATATCGAACTCTTCAAACGAGCCCTCATCCATCAGTAGGTCGACACGTTCGCGCGCCGTCAGTTTGCCACGGGCATGTTGTGCTTCAATGCGCTTCTCGCCGCCCCCGATGCGGGCCACGGCTCGGCGACGCTCGAGTTCGGCGAGGATGTCTTTCATTGCGATGGCTCGGTTTTACACGCGGCGGGAGTTTCGGCTTATCATGCAGCCGCCGATGCGCAAGGGTGTGAGCCGCAAACAGAGGCCCGTGCTTTCAGAGGCCCGTGCGCTGACGGCTGATCTCGACCAATTGGCCCTGAGCCGTCACCCAGAGCCCCGTTCACGGCGGTCGGGTACCCTCAAACGCCGGCCAACGTTACAACAACCGTCGCAACAATATCCTCGACGCTTGCCCCGCGCGATAGATCG
This sequence comes from Hyphomicrobiaceae bacterium, assembly GCA_031409695.1. Lineage (GTDB taxonomy): Bacteria > Pseudomonadota > Alphaproteobacteria > Rhizobiales > Hyphomicrobiaceae > JABFRJ01. The sequence continues at coordinate 29,622 of JANNXS010000342.1, read as the reverse complement.
GACACCGGCTTGGCAAAGCCCTGCAGAAAAGGTCCCGTAGCCGTGGCTCCGCCGAGATACTGCACCAGCTTGTAAGCGATGTTACCAGCGTCGAGATCGGGAAACACCAGAACATTTGCGCGCCCCGCAACGGGGCTGCCAACACCAACTTTTTGAGCAGCGACCAACGGTGACAGCGCAGCGTCGCCTTGCAAAGCGCCGTCAACCGCGATGTCCGGCCGCAAGGCACGCACACGCGCCAACGCCGCCAACACCTTGTCGACGTCCGCATGCTGCGCGCTGTCTCGCGTCGCAAAAGACAGCAACGCCACCCGTGCGGGTTCCCCGAGCAGCCGCTCGGCACTTATCGCCGAAGCAATAGCAATGTCCGCCAACGCCTCGGCTGTCGGGCTGGCATTGACGGCACAGTCAGCAAACACCACAGACGTCGGCCCACCCGCGGCCGCGGGACACGTCATCAGGAAATAGCTCGACGGCGTGGTGAGTCCGGGGCTCATCCCAATCGTCATGAGGGCTGCTTCGATCACGCGTTTTGTTGTGTGCGCGGCGCCGGCCACCATGGCATGCACATCGCCAGCCGCCACCAGCGCACCGCCGAGATACATAGGTTTGGTGAGCAAACGCTGAGCCATCTTGCCGTCCATGCCAGGGCGCTGGGCCTGAATGAAGGCGGCGAGCCGTTCAGACACGGCAGCATTGCTATCGACATGCTCCAGACCAGAACCCAGACCTGAATCACGTCCCGCACCATCGCCGCCGAACAGCACTGGCACGGCAAGATGATCGGTTACCAGCCGCCGCGCGGCCTCGACGATGCGCGCGTCGTTGCCTTCTGGCAGCACCACACGCAGATTGCGTCCGCGCACTTTAGCCTCGGCGTTGGCGATGACGGCGGTGCCTGCAACGTTACGGTCCACAGTGCTTCTCGTTCCGCAATCCCTATTGCTCAATCCCAGCTACCCATTCCCTGGCGTTGAGCCTCAAATCAGCTTACCGTGTTGATGCTTTGGGGGCAAACGCACATGCGCCTTTGGGCGGGATATGCACTCGCACTTGCGCTGGGTGTCACGGCCGACAGCGCCGCGGCCCAGGACAAAGCTGCGCTGAAACAGCCAGCTCCGGTCGAGATGGGCTTGCGCTACCGTCAGTCCGCCGAAGTGCTCACCCGCTACCGCGATGTACCCATTCCCTTAGAAACGCCAGCGCTTCAGCGCGGCCGCGCGACACCGACTTCCCAGGAGGAGATGGAAACCTTTATCCTCAGGCTCGCCAAGCCCTCGGCGCCCATGATCATTGAAACGTTGATAACGACGCCTCAGGGTCGCACGCTGCCGGTCCTGTACTTCACCCACGAGCGGCTCTCAAACCCGGCTGAGATACATGCCACCGGCCGCCCCATCGTCTGGCTGATCGGTCAGCAACACGGCAACGAACCGGCCGGCGGCGAAGCCATGTTGGCGCTCGCGCAGGCCCTTGCCGAAGGTGAACTGCGACCGCTGCTCAACAAGATCACCGTCATCATCGTGCCGCGCGCAAATCCCGACGGCGCGGCCAGCGATCAGCGCGACACGTCGGCTCGCATGGACCTCAATCGTGACCATGCGACGTTTGCCTTGCCAGAAACACGCGCGCTTCACGCGGCAATCCTGCGGCTACCACCTGACCTCGTCATTGATGCCCATGAGTTTTCGGTGGCGCAGCGCTGGGTCGAAAAGTTCGGTGCCCTGCAGGCTGTCGACCTCATGCTTCTCGATGCCACTCATCCCATGGTGCCGAAGGCCTCGCAATTTTTGGCGCGAACGCTTTTCCAGCCAGCGATCGAGGCAGCCGTCGCCAGATATGGGCTGACAGCCTTCCCCTATCACACCACATCAACCCGCCTTGTGGATCGCACAATCGCCATGGGCGGCAATGCACCCGGCATCGCCCGCAATGCTTTCGGCCTCACCGGCGCGATCTCGCTCCTGCTCGAAACCCGTGGTGTCGGTATCGGCGCTGAGGGGTATCAGAGGCGCGTCGCCACCCACTACATCGCCATCCGTGCAGCGCTCGAAGCGGCAGCCACTGAACCAGACGTTTTGCGTGCCGCAGTCAAAGCCAGCCGACGCGAGATCGTCGAGCGGCGTGAGCCGATCCTTGTGCGCCACACCGTCGAGACTGAGGTCGTGATGCTTCCGTTGCTCGATGCAGCGACAGGCGTCACGCGCACCACAGAGACGATGATGAGCAATTCAAAAAGCGTCGTCATCGTGGAGCAGCGCCCATGGCCGCAAGGTTACGTGCTCTTGCCGGAGGCAAAGGCTGCAGTCGAGGTACGCTTGCTTGGGGCGTCCACATGCATCGTTTCGCGGTCGGTTGAGATTGATGCGGAGATGTTTGATGTCAACAATCGCGGCACAACAGACCGACGCTCCATCAATCCCGACGCCGCTTTGACAGCCGTCGTTCGCGCCGTCCGTGTCGCCATTCCTGCCGGCAGTGTTTACGTGCCAACGTCGCAGGCGGCGGCCCGCCGGATCGCACTGGCGCTCGAACCCGACGCACCCGGTTCGTTCGTCGCAACAGACGTTGTCCGCACGCCGCACGACCATCCAACAGTCCCGATTGTACGCGTCTCATCGGGCGCCGTGCTGCAGTTGGCCCCGACGACTCCAGCCGACACCCAGGCTTGCAAAAACCCGTGATGTACCGGTCAATCCTTTGGGGTCATCGGTGTATAAGATCTCAAAACTCTGACGTTGCCGCCGGTCGCCGCTGCCAGACCAAGTAGCCAACCACGATTAGCCCGAGGACAAAGGTAAGGGCCGCAATCAGTGTGTTGGGCCGCAGCATGATATTGGCATGGGCGACGCCGCCGAGCGCCCATAGTGTAGTCAACCCGAGTGGCAAATAGCCCGATGCGCGTCTGAGCAGCGCAAGCGAAAGCGCGGCGATCGCGATCAGCAGGATGGCAGCATACAGAGGCGGTGCAACCGCCGTGGAGGCCGGGCTGTAAAGCTTGATCACCGAACCTGTGTTGAGCCAGGCGGCGGCCGCAAGCCAGCCCGCATAAAGCGCAAACATCGGCAGCGTAATAATCCGGTCAAACCCATCCAGCGTCGGCCGCATGGCAAGCGTACGCAACAGCCCGCGGGCCGCTGATAAAAACATCAGCCAGATCAGCGCGGCAAGCACGAGTCCATTGCCATAGAATTGCGCGGCCAACATCCACGCAGACGACGCCGCAAGCAAAACGACCACCGCAGTCCTGATGTTTTGGTACAGCGCTGCATCCCTGTGGCTTGGCAAGAGCTGGCGCATCGCAAACACCAACGTAAGGGTAAAGATCAAACCCCAGATGCCAAACGTGTATCCGGACGGTTGCTCCGGCCCAGGCGGGAAGGACCCCCCAACGTTGCCGATCGGTGTGCCAAAGCCAACCAGGCGCGACGCTTGCGGCACGATGAATTGCGCCAGTGCGAGGACGAGGACGATCAAAGCGCGATGCATCTAAGCTCCTTACATCCACAGGCCCACACATCCGCCAGGGATAGATCTGCCGCAAGCAGGCGCGACTTCAAAATGCAAATGCCGCCGAGCGCTTGGCCCGGCGGCAGAAATAACCCAAACGCATGGTCCGGTTCGAGTTTTTGGACCGTCGGTATTAGACGGCTTCCTTCAGGTCTTTTGCAGCGCGGAAGGCAACTTTCTTCGAGGCCTTGATTTTGATCGCTTCGCCCGTTGCCGGGTTGCGGCCCATGCGAGCTTCGCGGCGGCGAACTTGCAGGATGCCGAGACCGGCGATGCGGATGCGGTTGCCCTTCTTAAGGTGTGTGCGAACCATGCCAATCATTTCTTCGAGGATGGTGTTGACCTGCTTCTTTGGCAGCTCATGACCTTCAGCAATCGCGGTGCCGAGATGCTTGAGCGTCACGGTCGGCTTCTTTTCACCTTTGACGGCGGCGGTTTTGGTGCCCTTGGCGGCAACTTTGACAGCGGCTTTTGGGGCAGCTTTGACGGCGGCTTTCTTGGCCATATGGAACGGTCTCTCTTGTTCGGTCGCGTGTGGTTTTGGGTGAGGAGCGCGCGTCGGCAGCGGAAACACGCGGTCGACATTGAATAACTCATCACACGCCGTTTAGCATGCAGTCTTCACACATCACCTGCGCTTTGGCCCGCAAGTGTTTGCAAAAAGACTCACTTTTAGACATTGGGCACGCGAAAAGCCCCAAATTTCTGGCTTTTTTCGATTGTACCCATCGTCAAGACCGGCCGCGTATCGCGAATCAGCCTGCGGGACAAGGCTTTCTGACGCTTGTCTGTGCGAATCACCCCAGTTTCGTTGTACTTTTGGCGGGGCCACCGCCATACAGCCAATCATAACGCCGCATCATGAGCGTGGGCGGTGTCAGGCGCAGCACCGTATCGCGCGCCAGCCGCATGGTCCCCGAGAGATGGTAGATCCGCCCTTGTTCGGCGGCCGTCTTGACCACGCGCTGTGTGCGCATCACGCGATCATCCGAGTACGCCGTCAGTGCGCGCGGGATATCGTCTCTACTGTCCGCAACATGCTCGGCGAGCGACAGCGCATCTTCGAGCGCCATCACGGCCCCTTGCGCGAGAAACGGCAGCATCGGGTGTGCTGCATCGCCGACCAGCGCGGCGCGTCCAAAGGCAAAGTTTTCAAGCGGTTTGCGTGTCACGAGTGGCCATTGCTGCCAAGACCCAGCCACATCGACGAGCCGGCGCACATCGTTAGGAAAAGTCATAAACCTTCGACGCATCTCGTCTGCATCCACCGGCAGAGACCATCGCGCAGCAGTCTCGTCGCCATTAGAAATGAGCACGACAGTCAAAGCGCGGCCCCGCTCAACCGGATAGCAGACAAGATGCGTGTCCTTCGCCATCCAAACGGAAACAGCGTCGCGGCGGATATTGTCCAACTGAGGCCCAATGACCAGCGCCCTTGCCGCAACCTTGCCTGTTAGAACTGCATCAGACCCGCCAAAGACGTCCCGCCGGACACGCGACCAAACGCCATCGGCGCCGACAACGCAGCTCGCCCGGATCACCGCCCCAGGCCCAGGATCACCCACAGTGTTGATGACCAAGCTCCCGGACGTTTCGCCAAAGCCGGACGTTTTGCCAATGCCGGAGATGTCGGCAATGCCAGCAAGTTCGACACCAAAGCGGACCTCGACGCCTGCCTCGACGGCCGCTGTGTAAAGCGCCTGCACGAGGTCGCGGCGTTGTGCGACCCAGTAGGGCGCGCCATGTCGTGCAGCGATCCAATCACCAAGCGGCAGCTGTGTCAGCTCTCGACCCGTCTCACCGTCGTGCACCACGATGGCCACAGGCTCGGACGCGACAGCACCCATGGCATCGAAAACACCGAGCGCGCGCAAACAGCGCGTGCCATTCGGACCGATCTGAATGCCAGCCCCCTCAGCCGGTAGCGCCGGCCGACGCTCAAGCACCAGCGCCTCAATGCCGCGCCGTTTCAGCGCAAGACCGAGCGCCAAGCCCGCAACACCAGCACCAACGATGACGAAGGGCGCGGTCAAGGGCAACGATCAACCGGTCGAACCAAAATTGACGAGGCAACCTTTGGGATCGGTCTCTTCTGTATGCAGCCGCGTGTCGTGCACGTACAGTGTCGAGCAATAGGGGCACAGGATCTGTGTGTCTCCACCCATATCGAGATACACATGCGGATGGTCGAAGGGCGCTTTTGCGCCCATGCACTTCAACTCTTTCACCCCAACGAACACCTTCTCGACCCCAAGGTCGTTGGCGATGTGGGGAACAACTGCGTGAGCCATGATCTTGTTATCCGTGTCCGCGCGGTAACCATATCCCTGCCGCCACGCGAAGAACAGCCCTGAGAGCCCCCATGCGGCTCCATGCGGCATGATCGCTTCCGCGCCGCATTGCAATTTTCGCCAACGCTTGACATCCATCGGTCCGCGCCCGTGAACGAACGAGGTGGACCGATGTTGATCGACATACTCTGGGCCTGGGCTGAAGCCTTCATCCGCTGGCTGCATGTCATAGCGGGCGTCGCCTGGATCGGTTCGTCATTCTTCTTCATGCACCTCGACTATAGCCTCAAAAAGCACGAGAGCCTGCCGGATCGTGCCTATGGCGCTGCTTGGCAGGTCCACGGCGGCGGCTTCTACCATATGGTGAAGTACCTTGTGGCCCCGCCCAAAATGCCGGACGAGCTGACCTGGCACAAATGGGAAGCCTACGCGACCTGGATGTCCGGCATGGCCCTGCTGGTCGTCGTCTATTACCTCGGCGCCGAGCTCTACTTGATCGACAAACTGGTCCTCGACCTGCCGGTCTGGGGCGCAATCTTGGTCAGCATTGGCACGCTGGTTGCTGCCTGGATCGCCTATGACGCAGCCTGCCGCACCAAGGTGGGTGAAAACGAACCGGTGCTTGCGGCGATGATGTTCGTCGTCCTGCTAGCTCTGTCGTACGGCCTGACATTGGTGCTCGCGCCGCGTGGCGCCTTTATGCAAATGGGTGCCATCATGGGCACCATCATGGCGGCCAACGTGCTGATGGTAATCATCCCCGGCCAGCGCAAAGTCATTGCTGATTTGGTCGCCGGCCGAACGCCTGACGCCATCCATGGCCGTCGCGGCAAGCAGCGCTCCACGCACAATAACTATCTAACGCTTGCGACCGTGTTCGTTATGATTGCCGGCCACTATCCCTTGGCCTTTGCCACGCGTTTTTCGTGGCTGATCATCGGCGTCCTCATCGTCATGGGCACGTTGATCCGCCACTTCTACAACGAGCGCCACAAAGGCAATGGTGACCGCTGGTGGGCCTGGGGCGTTGCGATCGCACTTGGTTTTGCCATCGTGGGTCTGTCCATGGCAGGCCCCGCCGGACCGTCAAAAACCCGACGCGCCGATGCCCCGTCTGTTCAAAACCCGTCGCTCCCATCCGTCCAAACGCCTGTTCGACAAGTCACCTTCAGCCAAGTCGAAAACATTGTCATCTCGCGCTGCTCCATGTGTCACGCGGCGGAGCCCGTCTGGAGCCCCTTGGAGCGCTTCCAACGCCCCATGGCGCACGCCCCCAAACATGTGAAGCTCGAAACGTCCGACCAGATCCGCCTGCATCTACGAGAGATTAAGTTGCAATCCGTTTACTCAAACGCCATGCCGCCCGGCAACATCACCGACATGACCGAGTTAGAGCGGGCAACGCTTGCGGCGTGGACGTCGGCGACCAAATAGCAGCGTCCCGATTTGCGTGCTCACACTTTACATCCCATCAAGCCCCGATCACACAGCCTCGTCCACCATATCCGGAAACGGCACGATGGTGCTTTTGACGGTCTTCATGGCCATCGCATCGGCCACCGCCCGTTCAACGCCATCGAGCGTGAACGGGTAGAGCGTCTGCATCTTGCGCCAGGGGTACTTATTGCGGGCGCGATCCAGCATGTCGACGCCAAGCGCGAGATCGTTGGCGGAAAACGCCCACGAGCCAAGAATAGAGATGTCCTTGGCAACGAAGCGATGCCAGTTGGTCATGATCGGGCCTGCGTCGGTGAATTGCCCCATCTCGACGTACGTGCCGCCATCACGTAGAAATTCGATTCCCTCCGGACCAGCCGTCGGATGGCCGGAGCAGTCCATGACGACATCAGCGCCATAGCCCCCGACGATATCGCGCACAGCCTTGATGCGGCTGTCCGACGACGTGTGTGTCTCGATGTCGACGGTGGCTTCGGCACCGAATTCCCGAGCCAGTTTCAAGCGCGGATTTTCCGGTGCACCGACGGCGATGACACGTCCAGCGCCCATTTCCTGAGCGGCTGCAATGGCCAAAATGCCGATCGGCCCAGTTCCCTGGATAACAACCGTGTCGCCCCATCGAAACCCACCCGCTTTCGCCGCCCGATTGAAACCACGGATGCACGACGTCAACGGCTCGGACAGTGAGCCCAGCAGATAGCTCATGTCATCGGGCAGTTTGTAAATCTTGGTGCCGGGCAGCTCATCATAATCGACGAACACATATTCAGCCCACCCGCCCCATAGGTGCGGCGGCTTGTCGAAGCCGAGATAGCGGCCATAGTAGACCGGCTCAGGGCAGCGGTTTTGCTGGTCCGGATAACGCTTGCACCACGCGCAAAATCCGCATGGCATGAACGGCGGCAACATCAGCTTAGAGCCGACTTTGATCGGCTTGCCCATATGGTCGGTTGTCAACTCCGGGCCGATCTCGACGATCTCGCCAGCAAGTTCATGGCCAAGCGTGAACGGCCACGGCAACGGTTTTGGCCAGTGCCCCTTGAGAATGTGCTGATCTGTTCCGCAGACACCGCACGCACCGATCTTAATCAGCGCGCCCTTCTTCGGCACCTTCGGCCACGGCACGGTGTTCATAACCGGCTTCGCGCCTGGTCCCGCGTAGGTGGTGACGCGGATATCGGTCGCGCCCTTGGCCTTTGAGCGTGCTGTTTTGGATGTGGCTTTAGCCATGTGGGGTCCCCGGACGGTCGAGACCGAAGTGTGCACACAGAATTGCCGGACGCAATTGCAGCGCGCGCGGGGTACGCCTACATTTTTTTAGACCATGTTCCCGACGCCGCGGTTGAGAAGCCTTAGGCCGTCGAAGACGAAACACCGGCGGTTCAGTGGATATCATCCGGCGCAGCGCTGCCAAACCTCAGATCCTTATCCGCGGATCGATCCAACCGTAAGCGAGGTCGATGGCGAGGTTGATCAGCACATATAGACCCGAGAAAACCAGGATCACGCCCTGGATGACCGGATAGTCGCGCTTGGCGATGGCGTCGACCATCAGCCGGCCCATACCAGGAATGTTGAAGACAGTTTCTGTGACCACAACGCCGCCGATCAGCAGGGCAACGCCAATGCCAACCACGGTCAGGATCGGCACACCCGCATTTCTAAGAGCGTGTTTCCAATGTTGCGCGGTCTGAGACACGCCCTTCGCGCGCGCCGTGCGCATGTAGTCTTCGGCCATGACGTCCAGCATAGCCGCCCGCGTGATGCGTGCGATCAGCGCGAGATAGGCGAGACTGAGCGTTAACGCGGGCAGCAGCAAATGACGCAGCCACACACCAAAGCCATCCGAGAGTGGACGATAACCCTGCACGGGCAACCACTGCAGCTTGAGCGCGAACAGATAAATCAACCCATAGCCGACGACGAACACGGGAACCGAGAACGACAGCACGGCCGCCAGCATAACCGTGTGATCGAGCCAGCTGCCAGGCTTTGTTGCGGCCGTCACACCGATCGCAACCGCTGCGCTGACAGCGAACACCAGCGTCACAAACGAAAGCGACAACGTCGGCCAGATACGCTGGCCGATCAAGTGCAAGACGGGCATATCGGAAAAAATCGACTGGCCGAGATCGCCCGTCAACACGGCGCCGGCCCAGACCGCAAACTGTGTCAGTAACGGTTCATTGAGCCGCAATTTGGCGCGGATGGCTGAGACCTGCTCGGGTGTGGCGCTTTCGCCTGCAATCACAATCGCTGGATCGCCGGGCGCCAGATGCACCAGCAAAAACACAACCACGCCGACAATGCCTATGACCACGACGGTTGCCAGCAGGCGCTGAACCAGGAGCGTCAACATGCGTCACGCCACCGGCTCGAAGGCTGCGACCAACTTGGTCAGCGAAGGCGAGCGTGCAGCTTCGTGGGGGACGGCATCGCGCGCGTCGGGGACGTGCGCCAGACGATGGCAGGCCACCGCGTGTGTCGCGCTCTGCGGCTCAAGTGCCGGAACGCTCGCGGCACACGCCACGTCTGCATGGGGGCATCGACCGTGCAGATGGCAGCCCGGCGGCGGATTGATTGGGCTCGGCGGATCACCCGGCAACAGTCTGCGGGTCCGTTTTGCGGCCGGCGCTGGAACCGGAATCGCTGATAGCAAGGCCTGCGTGTAGGGGTGCCGTGGTCGCGTAAACACGTCGCTAGAGGTTCCAGTTTCAACAATGCGGCCGAGATACATGACGGCGACACGGCCCGCGATATGGCGCACAACAGACAGATCGTGACTGATAAAAATCAGCGCCAAACCAAGTCGGAATTGCAGATCCTGCAACAGGTTCAGCACTTGCGCGCGGATGGACACATCGAGGGCGGATACGGGTTCGTCACACACGATCAGTTTTGGCGAAACGGCTAGTGCGCGTGCGATGGCAATGCGCTGACGCTGTCCGCCTGAAAACTCGTGCGGGTACCGCTCTGCACTAGCCGACGTGAGGCCGACAGTCGTGAGCAATTCGCTGACACGTGCCCGCCGGTCCGCTTTGCTCAGGGTGGTGTGCAACATCAATGGCTCGTCGAGCGTTTGGCCAACCGTCATGCGCGGGTTGAGCGAGGCATAAGGGTCTTGGAAAATCAGCTGCGCTGATGCGCGGAAGGCCTTGCGCTGTCCGGCATTGAAGGACGCAACGTCTGTGCCTTCGAAGCGAACGGTGCCCGACGTTGGTGGGATCAGATCAAGTACCAAGCGGCCGACCGTGGATTTGCCACAACCGGATTCACCAACCAGCGCCAACGTCTCCCCGGCCGCGACCGAGAACGACACGCCATCGACAGCCCGCACCGATGCTGTTGGCCGACCAAGCAAGTTGCGCCGGGCGACAAATGTTTTGGCGAGGCCGTTAACAATCAGCAGCGTCATACGGACCTTGGTTCCCTGATGCGTGGCCGCGGTTGACGGACAGTCGCACGGGCCAGGCTTTTGTAAAACGGGCATCTGTAAAATCGGCCCCGAGGGTCTACGCCCGGTGACGCAGTCACCGCCGCCGGATAATTTCGCCCCAGGTGTTCGGCGTGTGGCACTGGGCGCAGTTCGGGCGGCGACCACGGTGGACGTCGTCTTCTTTGTGACAATCGATACAGGCGCGCGCCTTGGCGGGCCGCCCTTCGCGCAGCGGGGCCGTGTGGCAGCTGGCGCAATCAAGCTTCACGTGTTTGCCGGACAATGCAAAGGCCGTCTCCGCATCACTGTGGGAGAATCGCCCCGCCTGTTTCAGGGCTTTGTAGGCAACGATCTGCTCAACCAGTGTCCGCGGTTTTCCGCCGAGCCCCATGCGTTGGGCCTGCACAGCGAGATCATCGGTTGGATCCTTGGTGGCGATAACGGAGCGCTGGGGCGTCGTCGGGCGTTGGTTATCCGCTGGTGCAGATCCAAGTGGGGAAATCGACATCGGCGCAGGCGCTGGCGGCGCGGCGACCGGCTTTTGCGCGCCGGTTTGAGCGGGTTCAACTTTCGATGGCGTCGGCACAGGCTGAGGACCGCGCACAGCGCGTGGCACGGCCGACGCCTCACGTGTCGCTGAATCGCTCGCCGCGGCCCCATTGCGTGTCGTCGGCAAACTCACCGGCGCTTGAGCCTCGGCTGGCCGTGGCCCAGCTACAGGCGCGGGCACAGACGGCTGGGGCCGCTTGATCTCGATGGGCGTTGGCGCAATCGGCAAAGGCGGGCGCACAGCCAATGTCGGCGCACGGGTCATGACGATTGCATCCATGTCCCAGACGTTGCGCACATGCAAAAACGTCGCGACGAGCATGATCAGGAACACGGGCAGATGCAGCAGACGCCAGCGCGCGAGCAGCTGTTCGGAGACAGACCGGGTCGCCCCATGGCGCGCAAGGCTCACAAACGCTGCCAGATGGCGTGCCATCGTCTCGCGCAGCTCGGCGTGCGTCGCCTCGTCGAGGTGCAGTTGGGCTGCGCATTCGCCAAGATGCCATCCAAGCGCGCGGGCCAGTGTCCGCTGGCGCCCTTCCAGGCGCAATCGCGCAGACAGACTGGCAAAAACACCCCGCCGGGGCGTCAGCATTTCCCTCTCGAAAACCTCGAGGTCGGCGATGAGCTTTGCCCGCGAGGGGTGCATCGCATCGAGACCGTTGAGCAGTCCGATGATCGCCCCGACTTGTTCCCGGGCCCGCAGCTTGCCGCGGTAAAACTCGGCACTGGCGCGCGTGTAGACAAAATGCCCAACCAGCCCGCTAAGCACGACGACAATCATGGCCCACAGGGCGAGGTTCGCATGCAGCGCGCCATGGCCAAAGTTGGTGTGATAACCAATGGCGACTGGACCCGCGATGCCGAACAGAATGTGCCAATGAAACCAGCCGGCAACGCGGCCGATAACGCCACCCGTGCCCAGCCATTTGCGCACGGGATAGAGCAACAGCAGCGCCATCATCGAGAAACCGGTGACGCCAAGCCAGAAGCGGAGGCCTCCGCCAAAGCGAATATCGACGAGGTGGCTTTGCAACACGGCGAAAGCTGGCTGTAGCCCTGGTACGAGGCCGTCAATGCCAAAGCGCAGCAGCACGCCCGGCACCAACACAACAGCTGCCAACAACAGGTACACGACGACGCGACGCGTGCGGATGCTCTCCGTCGGCGTGTTCGCCGCGCCGCCGGAAACAGAACCGGAATTGATATCCGATACCATCGTCAATGAGTGTTTTTCCCCAACCTGCAATCGCGCCTGCTGATACTGAAGCATTTTCCACCAAAGTGGGCACCGGTTTGGTGTGAGACAAATGCAACGGATAAAGACACTAGACCGTTTCGCCTGACACTTGTCAGGTGACCGGGTCTAGTGAACGATCCCAGCAACACTATGGTGCAAGTGCAGCAAAGTTGCCTTGTTCGCGCCGCAACACCTCGGCAGTCCCTCCACCATGCTCTCCAACGTCTCAACGAGCGGTTACATTTGGTACGCGGCAGCGTTGACCGGGCTGTGGCTAGCATTCGGCCTGTGGCGGTGGCGCCGCGAACGAACCGCGTCCGCACGCCTGCAGCAGGCCGTAGAACAGGGCTCCACAGAGCCGCCGTCCCTCCATCCCGTCATCGATCCCGGCAAATGCGTGGGGTGCGGCGCGTGTACGCATGCCTGTCCCGAAGGCAAAATCATCGACATGATCGGCGGTAAAGCGCAGCTGGTCGATCCAGGCGCGTGCATTGGCCATGGCGCCTGCAAGACAGCGTGTCCCGTGGGCGCGATCGAACTGGTCTTTGGCTCCGCGCGGCGCGGCGTCGATATCCCGCTGATCTCGCCCGAATTCCAGGCCAACGTGCCGGGCCTGTACATCGCCGGCGAGTTGGGCGGCATGGGACTGATCGCCAATGCCGTCGAGCAGGGGAGGCAGGCGGTCGATTACATTGCCAATCGCGAAGGCATGAAAACGCCGCCACCCCCCGGCGTCCAGGATTTGATTATCGTCGGCGGCGGGCCGGCCGGTATTGCGGCGACGCTGGCCGCAAAACAGAAGGGGCTCACCTCTTTGACGCTTGAACAGGACAGTCTTGGCGGCACAGTCGCCCGCTATCCGCGTGGCAAGATCGTTATGACTCGACCGGCCATTCTGCCGCTGTTTGGAAGGGTAAAACTGAAACGCGTACGCAAGGAACGGCTTTTAGCGCTGTGGCAATCCGTCATTGAGAAAACCGGCATTAAAATCCACGAAGGTGTGCGGGTCGATCGCATAACATCGGCGCCTTGGGGGTTCGATGTCGCAACCTCAGCCGGGCCATTGCGGGCGCGCACAGTCCTGTTGGCAACCGGCCGTCGCGGGTCGCCGAAACGGCTCGGCATCCCCGGCGAGGAGCTGCCAAAGGTCACCTACAGCCTCGACGACCCGGCCCAGTACGACGGCCAACACGTGCTGGTGGTGGGTGGCGGCGACAGCGCGATTGAAGCGGCCGTCATGTTGGCACGCCACAACGCATTAAGCGTCACGCTCTCCTATCGAGGCGCCGCATTCGAGCGCGGACGGCCGACAAACCGGGCGCGCCTGGATGACGCCGTAGCCCAGGGCCGATTGCACATTCTCCTCAACTCTCACGTCCGGTCCATTGCACCAGACCATGTCGTGATTGACCAACCGGGGCGGCGAACAAAAGTTGGCAACGACGCCATAATCATATGTGCTGGTGGCGTGTTGCCAACAGCTCTGCTGGCAGACATCGGCGTGACCGTTGAGCGCAAGTTCGGCACGGCTTGACCTCACATCGCCCCATTTTACGCAAGTTGCGGCAAAGCCAAACTCACACGGTCCCATTCGGCGGTGACAGCGGCATCCGTTTCGCCGGCCCGCAAAGCGGCGGCCAGCGCACGCAGGTCGGCCGCGTTGACCAGCCGCGCGATGGCCCACACGGCCATGGCGCGCACCAGGGGTGAGGCGTCGTGTAGCAGGCGCCGGACGGGTTCAAGCAGAGCCGGATCACCAGCATTCCCGGCTGCAATCAGTGCGTTGCGCACCACCCGGTCTCTCCCAGTCCGCTTCACAGGCGTGCCGGCAAAACGAACCCGAAACGCCGCGTCGTCGAGAGCCAAAATCTCGGCCAGCGGTGGATTTTTCGTCTCAGCGCGCGCGTGAAACCGCATCTCACGGGTGGCCGCCGCGAACTTGTTCCATGGACAGACGGCGAGGCAATCATCGCAGCCAAAAACGCGATTGCCCATCGGTGCGCGGAACTCTTCGGCGATATGGCCCGGGTGTTCGATCGTCAGATAGGCGATGCAGCGGCGCGCATCGAGCTGGTAGGGCGTAGGAAACGCATGTGTCGGACAGGCATCGAGGCAGCGTCGACATGAACCACAATGATCGACCTCCGGGGCATCGGGTTGAATGACCACTGTGGTCAGGATCGCGCCGAGGAACAGCCACGAACCGTGCACGCGCGAAACGAGGTTCGTGTGTTTGCCCTGCCAGCCAAGCCCGGCCGCGGCGGCCAGCGGTTTTTCCATCAATGGCGCCGTATCGACGAACACTTTGACATCGCCACCCGAGGCCGCATGGAGCGCGCGCGCGACCCGCTTCAACCCAGCTTTGACGATATCGTGGTAGTCGCGGCCGCGTGCGTAAGCTGAAATGACCGCGCGGTTGGCCGCAACGCCGGTCGCAATCGGGTTCTCGTCCGGCCCATAATTCAAGCCCAGCATCACAACGCTGCGCGCCTCCGGCCACAGCGCTTGCGGGCTTTTGCGCCGCTCGGCGTGCGCCGTCATCCAGGCCATCTCGCCATGTCGCCCATCTGCCAGAAAAGCGATGAGCCGGTCTGCCGCCTCAGGAATTGCGTCCGGCGACGTCACGCGCACGGCATCGAAACCGGCCGAGACGGCCTCGCGCTGCAACAAGAATTTGAGGTCGGATGACACACCCGCACTTCTTGCAGAGGCGGGGCTGAGCGTCTAGGCGGGGCACATCCTTCTCCCTCTCCCCGTACTTTGCGGGGAGAGGGAATCCCTTGGAGTAACCTCATGACCGTCACAGTCCGTTTTGCGCCGAGCCCGACTGGTCGTTTACACATCGGCAACGTGCGCACGGCGCTGTTGAATTGGTTGTTTGCACGCAAACACAAGGGCACCTTCATCCTGCGGCTCGACGACACGGATACCGCACGTTCGACCGAGGCCTTCGCCCAGGGGATCCGCGAGGACATGACATGGCTTGGTCTAAACTGGGACAGCACGTTCCGCCAGTCGGACCGGACGGTGCGGTATGCCGAAGCCGCGGCGCAACTGAAGCAGTCCGGCCATCTTTACCCCTGTTATGAAACTGAAGATGAACTCGACCGCCGCCGCAAGCGTCAGGCCGCCATGGGCCGCCCGCCACTCTATGACCGCGCCTCGCTGCGTTTGTCGGCCGATGAGCGCGCGGCGCTCGAGGCGGCCGGCACCAAGCCGCACTGGCGCTTCCGCCTCACCAACCCCAAACCGGGCGCGCCCGAGACAATCGTGCCGACGCCGGTCGTCTGGGATGACCTCGTGCGCGGTCAGCAGATGGTCGACGCGGGCTCGCTCTCAGACCCCGTGCTGGTGCGCGCGGATGGCACGTTCCTGTACACATTCACGTCAGTCGTCGACGATGTCGACACCAACATCACCCATGTCGTGCGCGGCGAAGATCACGTCACCAACACGGGTGTGCAGATCCAGATATTCAAGGCCCTCGGCGGTGCCATCCCGGCGTTCGCGCACTTTTCGCTGCTGGTGGATAAGGACGGTAGCGCGTTGTCCAAAAGGCTCGGTTCGCTTTCGGTTGCCGGTCTGCGTGAGGATGGGCTCGAGGCCATGGCGATCACGGCCCATGCGGCCTTGATCGGCACGTCGGATCCAGTGCAGCCGCACGACAGCCTCGACACGCTGTTTGTCGGCTTCGACTTTGCCAAGCTCTCACGCTCACCCTCCCGTTTCGATAGTGACGAGCTGGCGGTGTTAAATGCCAAATATCTGCACACACAGTCTTATGCAGCCGTGCAGGCGCGCCTCGCCGCGCTTGGGGCGGATGGCGGCGAACAGCTCTGGCTCGCCATACGCGGCAACATCTCGCGTCTCGCCGAGGTAACAGACTGGCGCGCCGTAACAACGGGCACGATCGCACCGATCATCGAGGACCGCACCTTCCTCGACCAGGCGACCGCTGTGCTTCCAACTGCGCCCTGGGACGACACCACCTGGGCAACTTGGACCAACGCTGTGAAAGCCGCCACGGGCACGAAAGGGCGCGCGCTGTTCCACCCGCTTCGCCTTGCCCTCACAGGCCGCGACACCGGTCCCGATATGAAATCGCTGCTGCCGCTCATCGGGCGCGAGCGCGCGCTGCTGCGGTTGGCCGCAAGCCACTCGTAGTTGGTTCGCCGATCGAGCCACACGCCGGTGCTTGTCGCGGCCTGCGCCTGAGTGGATGCCCTCACCCCTCGGCATCTGCCGGTTCAAACACCAAACCCGTCTCGGCATCGAACAGATGGCGGAGGTTTGACTCACCCAGCACGACGCCGATGGTTTCGCCACGTGTGACTCTGGTCTGTCCAGGCAGGCGCACGGACAGTGCTTCACCCGATGGCACCGTGCCGTGCAGATAACTCTCGCCGCCGAGCTGTTCGGTGAGCGTGACTTTGAGGGCGATGTCGCCACCGCCCGCCTCCACAGGGCGAATATGCTCAGGGCGAATACCGAGTTTCACGGCGCTACCAGGTGCACCCGCGGCAACACACGGCACCTTGACCGTGCCGCCGCCATCGACTGTTGCGAAAGCGCAGATGCCAGTCGCTTCGGTGAGCTTGGCTGACAGGAAATTCATGCGTGGCGAGCCAATGAACCCGGCAACGAACAGATTGGCCGGCCGGTTATAGAGATCGAGCGGGCGGCCAAATTGCTCCAACCGCCCATCTTTTAGCACGGCAATGCGGTCGGCCATGGTCATGGCTTCGACCTGATCATGGGTGACGTAGATCATCGTGTTGCCGAGCCGCTGATGCAGACTGCCGATCTCGACCCGCATCTGCACGCGCAACTCAGCATCCAAGTTCGACAACGGCTCGTCGAACAGGAAGATCTTCGGTTCCCGAACAACGGCGCGACCGATGGCGACGCGCTGACGCTGACCGCCGGAAAGTTGGCCAGGCCGCCGATCGAGCAGCGCCTCCATGCGCAACATGCGGGCAGCTTCGTCGACCCGGCGCTTGATTTCCGGCTTCGGCGTCTTGATGTTCTCAAGCCCGAACGAGAGGTTTTGGCGCACGCTCATGTGCGGGTAGAGCGCATAGCTCTGAAACACCATGGCAAGCCCGCGCTCGGCCGCGGTGATGTCGTTGACACGCACATCGTCGATCAGGACATCGCCCGACGTTGCCGTTTCGAGGCCAGCGATCATGCGCAGCAACGTTGATTTTCCGCACCCGGATGGCCCGACAAAAACCGTGAACTCACCGTGGTTCACGGCAAGGTCGATGCCGCGGATGACTTTGGTCGCGCCGAAACTTTTGGTGATCTGCTTAAGTTCGAGGGTAGACATCACTTCAACCCCGTATTTGCGATGCCCGTGGTGATGTGCTTCTGCAGAAACACAAACACCAGCGTGACAGGCAGCAGCGTCAGAACCGTCATGGCCAGCAGATAATGCATGTTGTCGTTAAGTTCGCCCTTGAAGGTAGACAGGCCCAGTTGCAGCGTGAACACTTCCGACTGTGTGAGCACGATCAGCGGCCACATGAAATCGTTCCAGCGCCACATGACCGACAGAATAGCAAGCACCGATAACGCCGGCAGCGAAAGCGGTAACATAATACGCCAAAAGATTTTCCATTCGGATGCGCTGTCCATGCGAGCGGCTTCGAGCAGCTCATCCGGTATGGTCAGCATATATTGCCGCAGCAGAAACACGCCCGTCGGCGTCGCGACGGCCGGTATGATCACCCCCCAAAGCGAGTTGATCATACCCAGCGAACTAACCGTCATGAACAGCGGCACGAGAATGACCGTCGGCGGGATCAGCAGCGTCGCAACAATGATCAACACAATCGCATCGCGTCCCTTGAACTGGTATTTTGACAGCGCAAACGCGGCCATGGCGTTGACCACCAGCGTGATCAGCGTCGCGACCACGGTGACAAACGTCGAGTTCCAGAAGTAGCGCAAGAAGTTGAACGTGCGCGTTTGCGTCGAACCAAGCGTCGGTTCCGTGTAGTTCTGATAGCGCGGCGCGACTTTGTCTTTCCGGGTGAGTTGATCGCGCGGCACCTCGATGGCCGTCGCTGGATCGGCAAGAGTATGCACGAGCATGTTGCGGCCCCGCGGCGCACGAAAGGCAACGTCGACCGTGCTGCCATCAGGTTTGCGCCAAACGAACACGCCGAGCGGTGGTTGGTCGGCCGTGGCACCCGGCACCATCACCTGCTCATAGGGCAGCAGCCGCGGGTCGTTCTCAACCAGCGCGCGCTGTGATTTGATCGATGACAGAAACATCCAGAGGACCGGCAGCAGCACGATCAGCACGCCGAGTGCCAGATAGGTGTAAGCGAGCACATCGGTCCAATCGAGACCAGCGCGGCCCCGTCGGCGGGCGAGAAATGACGAGACGTCGGTCGAGGTGATCATCGTGGCTCCTGCATCGACATGGACACCGTCGCCGGGGGATGAAATCGAACCCCAAATGTGCAATCGTAATCCGAAATCCAACCGGATGCCCTGCCATGGCCCAGCCACGCATCAAGCCTGCGACCTACGCCGACATCGAGGCATTGCCGGAAAACATGGTCGGCGAGATTGTGCATGGCGTGCTGTATGCTCATCCCCGGCCTTCGCCCAGGCACGGTAAAGCGTCGAGTAATATTGGTTACGAACTCATGGGGCCGTTTGACCGCGGTCGCAGCGGTCCCGGCGGCTGGATCTTCATCGACGAGCCGGAATTGCACCTCGGGCCGCATGTCCTGGTTCCCGACATCGCCGGCTGGCGCCGCGAACGCTTGCCGAACATGCCGACCACCGCGTACTTCGAGACGCCACCGGATTGGGTGTGCGAGGTGCTGTCGCCGTCGACCGCGCGCTTGGATCGCACGGCCAAGCTCGCGGTCTATGGTGCATTCAAGGTGCCCTACGCCTGGTATGTCGATCCGCTCGCCCGGACCCTGGAAGTGTTCGAATTGACACCCGACGGCCGCTGGGCGATCGCTGCGACGTTCGCCGACACAGATGCCGTTACAGCCCCGCCGTTCGAAGCCCATACATTTGGACTCGATGTGCTGTGGTGGGAGGGCTGAAGCGCACATCATCCGCCAGCCCTCTTGCGTGTCGCCGCCAGCTGCACCAGCGTTAGTGCGAGCAGGATCAACGCCACCAGCACGGATGAGGCAGCCGCGATGCCGTAGCGCTTGGCATCGCCAATAAAGGCGGATTCGTAGACGTGCTGAATGATGAACTTGGTGGCCTGTCCCGGGCCGCCGCCGGTCAGCACGTAGACCTCGTCGAACACCTGGAAGGCGCGGATCAGCGACAGCACCAGCACGACGATCATGGTCGGCATCAGCAGCGGCAGCGTAATGCGCCAGAACTGACGCGATTGCGAGGTGCCGTCCATCTGCGCGGCCTCATAGAGATCGCGCGGGATAGCCTGCAGGCCCGCGAGCAGGATCAGCATATAGAAGCCAAGATGCGCCCACGTGTACACGAAGATGACCCAGAACATCGGCCAACCCGAGCGTCCGTCGATGAGCCAGTTGATGGGGCGGTAGTCGGCGAGGGTGAACCTGCCAGTGACGAAGGATTGCCCGATGAAGGCCAATGACACACTCGCGACCCCGATCAGCAACCGTGCAATCGAAACGATAGGCGGCGATAGACCGAAAAGCCGCGTTGCACCGGCCAGCGCGATGCGACCGAAGAGCCATGCGGCTGCGGCGCCCACGATGACAGCGCCGATGGGATGGGACAACACGCCATTCCACCCCTCCACGGCATCACCGAGAAACGCGTTGAGAATGCCACGCCGCTTCAGCACCCAATCCCAGATGACAGCCACGACAACCGGCGATAGCATGACGGGATAAAAGAAAATCGCACGCCAGAAGCCGCGGGCGCGGATATCGCGATTGAGAACCAACGCCGTCGCGAGCGCGACAACAATCATGATCGGCACCTGCACGACGGCAAAGAACAGTGTGTTCCACAACCCCGTCCAGAACGAATACCCAGCAACAGGGCACGTCTTGGGATCGAGATAACTCGGACAATTGAGCAGCTCACGAAAATTGTCGAAGCCGACCAACGGCCGCTCCGCCAGCAACGCCGAGGTGCCACCCGTGAAGGCGATGTAAAAATTCAGTATCATAGGCCAGAAAGAGAACAGACCAAACACGATCAGGTTTGGCAACACGAACACATACGCCATGCGATGCGCGCCGATGTGGCGCTGCAGCGCGCGAAACGGGCCATCGAGCAGATCGCCTAGCAGCGCCCATAGATATGCAAAAGGTGCGAAAGAAGCGAAGCTCGATCTGGTTGGTGGAGCAGGCTCGGTCGTGGACACTTGCTTCCCTCTCCCCGTTCTTCAACCGGGAGAAGGTTTAGGGTGAGGGGCAGCCTCCGCACAGTCGGAAATTGCTCGGCACACATGCAGCCCGCAGCTTGCGCGGATCGATCTCCGGCAGAGCATGCGGTTGCCCCTCACCCCGGCCCTCTTCCCGTGAAGACGGGGAGAGGGAGCAGGACACGCGTTACTTCTTCACGGCGTTGTCGATCTCTTCCTGAACCTTCTTGTAGGCATCCGGCAGCGTTAGCGTGCCGGTGATGGCCTGGGCGATGTAATTCACCGACGCGTTATAAATCGCGACGTTGCGCTGGTAACCCTGCAGCGCGTGCGCCGACGGCAGAATTTTGGCGAAATCAGTCGTAAACTGCTTCAACGCAGCCTGGGCCTGCGGGGTCACCTCGCGGCCGTAGGTCAGGCCCTTCTCGGCAAGCCCCTTGTGGGCTGGGATCTGCACCGTGCGCTCATAGTATTCCTTCAGGATCGGCTCCGAGACCATGAACTCCATGACCTTGCCGACCTCGGCTGGATGCTTGGTTGCCTTGAACGCGACCATACCCGCGCCGCCTGGCATCGCCGAGCAACCCGCCGTGCCACACGGCCCTGGCGCCACGACCCACTCAAACTTGTTGCCGACATCGGTGACGTATTTCTGGATCATCCACGATCCCGCGATGTGCATGGTCACGTCGCCGTTGATGAACATGTCGCCCGCGTTTTTCCACTTTGCGCCTGAAGCACCCGGCCAGATGTCGGCCGGCATCAGGCCGTCCTTATGCCATTGCACTATGCGCTCGGCGGCGGCCTTGAAGCCGTCGTCGACCACGGCTGATGGCGTGCCGGTGCCATCAAAGTACTTGGCACCCATGGAGATCGACATGCCTGCGAAACGGTGGCCCGTTCGGTCCATGGCCATGCCGGCGTAGGTCTTGTTTTTCTTTTGAACTTCGGCCGTCGCCTTCGCCCAGTCGTCCCAAGTGGCGCCAGCGCCCGGCATCGCCACGCCAGCTGTGTCAAAATGAGTTTTGTTGACGAACGGCCCGGTGACAGTCAGCTGCGTCATGAAACCGTAAATGCCCTTATCGG
The DNA here is from genome assembly GCA_031409695.1 of Hyphomicrobiaceae bacterium. Classification (GTDB taxonomy): domain Bacteria; phylum Pseudomonadota; class Alphaproteobacteria; order Rhizobiales; family Hyphomicrobiaceae; genus JABFRJ01. Next base: position 7,714 of record JANNXS010000342.1, on the reverse strand, counting down.
CTGCGCCGACGCGCATCCATGGCAGCGTGCTACCGAAGTTCGTTTCCCAGTAAGCTGCATTAATGTGCGGGGTTAAATCGAGATAATATTTGTTGAGGCCGCCGAGGTTGGTCACGCGCGCCATATCCGGTGCGTCGCCAGCCTGCAGGCGGGTTTCGAGTTGCTCCCGGATAACAGCAAAACCGACCTTGTCGATGGTGACTTTAATCGTTGGATTGGCTTTTTCGAAACGGTCGAGGAGGTCACGTGCGACGTCACACTCGTTGGCATCGGCGTAGCAGAGATAGCGCAGGTTCACCTGGGCCGAGGCGCTGGCGGCGAAGGCTAGACTGGCCGCCGCTGTAAGAACACTTGTAGCCACGGCGACGCGGCGATGCGATATAGGCATTGCATACCCTCCCAGAAAAGTCGTCGGAATATCATCGCCCTTGTGATCAGGGCGTTCAGATGACATTGGCAAACCAGCGCCAAGACTGTCAAGGAAGTCACTCCATCGGAAAGCAAGCGTTTCCATGACACGCGATGCGCTTTCACTGGACGATCGCGCAGCGGCGCGCACACACTTGGCGGCCCTGCTAGGCAACATCGCGCCAACGGGGTTTCGGGTCGTCGAGCGGAGTCTAATGGCGCATCCACGTGTCGGAACGCGGATCGAGCGGTTGGACTTGGTGTCACCGGCGGGCGTCGCGGTGCGGGGCATCCTGACGGGCCCGGATCGGGCATGGGAACTATGCCCGGCCGTCATCTACTGCCACGCGCACGGCAACCGTTACGACATCGGCGCGAACGAACTGATTGCGGGACGTCCGGCCTTGCTGGGGCCGCCCTATGGGCAGGCGCTGGCCGCCGCTGGCATGGTCGCCCTATGCATCGACCTGCCGTGTTTCGGGGAGCGGCAGGGCGAGACGGAGAGCGCCGCTGCGAAGTTTCATCTCTGGCACGGCAGTACGCTGTTCGGCGCGATGTTGGCGGACCTCGCAGGCGCGCTGTCGGTGCTGCAGCAGATCGATGGCATCGACTGCACGCAGATTTCGGCTTTCGGCATCTCCATGGGCGCGACGTTGGCATTCTGGCTCGGCGCTTTGGAAACACGCGTCGCAGCAGTCGCGCACCAATGCTGCTTTGCCGATCTGGCGACGCTCGTCTCAGCCGGCGGGCATGACTTGCACGGCATCTACATGACCGTACCGGGCCTGTTGGCCGCTTTCAGCACAGGTGAGATCGCAGGGCTGGTCGCGCCGCGGCCGCAGCTCGCATGTGTTGGCCTGCTCGATCCGCTGACGCCCCCTTTGGCAGTCGAGGTGGCGGTGGCTGATCTGCGTGCGTCCTATGTCGCCATGGGCGCACTCGACGCGCTTCAAACGCATGTCAGTCCGGATACAGGGCACGCTGAAACACCGGCCATGCGCGCGGCCACCCTGCAGTTTCTGGCCGGGAGCTGAAGGCTTTCGCCCCTGAGGGCTAGCGGAATGGGGCGGCTAGGCTACCGCATTTGCCGCCGAAGTGGTTTCCCGGTTCGGCGACGAATTTGCTCCAGGGACCGCAACGCACGTGCTCGCACGTGTCTATTGCAACCGACCACCACTGGACCCGAGCGACCCATTCGGCCGACACAAACGCGCCACTTCAACGCTGTCACCAAGGGCCAGCGCTTCAAGCGACCGACGCTCGCGACCCGTCAGCGGTCCCGTTTGAATATCGGGATGCGAGCGCTCGGCCAACCGGAACACGAGATCGGGATGTCCAAGCGAAACCATCCGCTCGGCCTCCCGCGACAAGCGATCCACACCCGATTGAACCAGATCCGGCACCTCAGCAATCAAGCGTGACACGGTCGCCGCTTGGGAGACGATCAGCGCCTCCTGGGCCGCCCGTGTCTTAGGATACAGCATCGCAATGCGCTTGCGGTCACCGGCCGACAGCACAAGCGGCGCGTCACCCGAGCATGCACCGCGACCATTTTTCAGCACGCCGCCAGAAAACTTGTAGTGCATCACCGACTGGGGATCGTAGGGCATCGCTGACGCACCTGTGTTGGCTGTGCGCGGCAGCAGGTTCAATGCCGTGAAGGCAACCAACGAAACGTCATCCGCCTGCCGCAGCTTGTCGACGCGAGTGCACAACTTCGCCCAGGCGAAGTTCGTGTAGCATTGGCTTTCCGGATGCTGATGCTCGTGGCGTAGCCCGAGAAAATGTCCGATCTCGTGCATCATCACGGAGCGCAGATATGTTTCTGACATTTGCTGGCTGCTTCCGGGTACCACCGGCGAGATGTTGGTCGTCGGCTCCAGCTCCAATAGATCGAACGCAGTCGTCCCGACCTTCGATGAGCTATCCCCAGGCTTGATCTCAACGCGCAGCGGTGGATAGGGCGACAGATCCGGGCAGCTCCGATAGGCGGGCGCGCTGCCAAAGTCGAAAACGATATTTGCATGCTGCATCCACTCGCGCGCGGCCTCGATGAACACGCGCTTGTGCGTGGTCGTGCCGGATAGAAAGCAGCCTTGGATCGTGAAGCCCGTCGGCCAAATCCAGAGGGGCGTTGCGGCCTCCCAACGGTGCAATACCTGATAGGCAACCGAGTCTGTTTTTTTGCGTGATGGCCCAGGCCCGAGCGCGGATGCGTGGTTGCCGGCCAAAAGGGGCGTCGCCAGAAACGCAAGCAACACCAGCACTGTCTTTTTCAGCATGGTACCGAGGCTCTAGCCGAGAGCATTTTCCACCAAAGAGGGCGCCAGTTTGGTTCAGAAAATGCGACAACAAAGGGATACTAGAGCGCTGTCCACCTGACACAGGGCAGGTGGACAGCGCCCTCAGTCTGGCGAACGTGTGGGACGCCGATGGCGACCTGATGTCCATCTAAAGCATTTTCCACCAAAGTGGGTACCGGTTGGGTGCAGAAACTGCGATAATAAAGACTTGATCAAGCCAAGACTTGAACGGCGCCAAGGCAGCAACTCTTGAGCCCGCGTCACCCACCGGCCAAAATGCCTCGCAAGCCCTCACGATAGGTTGGGTACAACAACTGCACGCCGAGCGCTGACTTCATGCGGGCATTGCGAACACGCTTGCTCTCTGCATAAAAACTTGCGGCCATCGGTGACAGGGCAGCCGCGTCATACGGCACTTCTGCCGGCGGTGGCACGCCCAGCAAGGCCGCGCCGTAGCTGACAACGTCCTCTGGCGCACACGGCTCATCGTCAGTGATGTTGAAAAGGCCATCGGGTGTTTGTCGCGTCATCGCGGCGTCCAGCGCCAGGGCGATATCGGCGACATGGATGCGGTTGAACACCTGCCCCGGTTTGATCAACCGCTTCGCCGTGCCAGCCTTCAAGGTATCAAATACGGATCGACCAGGGCCGTAAATGCCCGGCAGACGGAACACCTGTACGCGCTTTCCCGTTTCGCGCGCGAATGCGCTCCACGCCTGCTCGGCCCGCCAGCGCCGCATGGAACGCTCCGACGTCGGCTTCGCGGGTGTCTCTTCGTCCACCCACGCCCCGCCTTGATCACCATAAACGCCGATGGTCGAAAGATAGCCGACCCAGGCGAGTTGAGGCAGGGCCGCCAGATCTGCTGCGAAGTGGCGCAAGGCGGCGCACCCGGCGGGATCGGGCGGGATCGAAATCAGCACGTGTGTTGTGTCAGCCAACAGCGTCACGACGTCAGCGCTGCGCCCATCACCCTGATATTTGGCTACGGCGACAGGTCCGTCCGCGCCGCTGACACGCGTGCGTGTGCCCGCAATTGTCACCCCCGAACGCCCCACCAAGCGGGACGCGAGTGTGGCCGCTGAATAGCCAAAACCGAAGCAGAAGAGTTTCATCGTCAGTCCATAGCGCCCGCGCGCTTAGCCTAAAAGCCTTGCACTCTATGTATCTACACCCAACACGACCCGCCATGACCGGGGGCACGATCGGCGTGGACCGCAGGAAGGGGTAGGCATTGGCAGTCAGCGGTTCACGCCGATCATGCGGCTGCGTTTTGCTCCGTCTGGAGTAAGGCTTGTGGAATAACGCCCCACGCAGGGCAGGTCCATATTCCTGGCCCTCAGCCGGGCAGCGGCCCAGCTCGTCTCCAATCCGGGGTCGGGCATCCCAAAGGGGACCTGATCTCGACCGCTCGCAGCGCCCAAACCCTGCGTGCGGACGCTGCGCTAGCATCCCGGCCCGGTCGAGGCACGCCTATATGCACGCATTACGTGTATTTTGCGAGTACACTCGCGTAAGAGAGTTAAGGTCGCCACAGCACACCAAAGTTAACGCGAACTTGTTTTCACCCCCCTTTCTGCAAACAAACTGGTGCAGTCTTTTTTGACCAGCTTTCGCCGCTCTACGCATTCACTATCGCCGGGCCTGCCAAATTAACCTCCCTTTAAAGGGCTCCCAGTACATTCACATCAGTTCGGTGGTCACGGCGGGTGCTGAGACGAAACGAACCGCGCAATACCGCGCAAGTCTGTGTGACCTGTTGGGAGAGTATCCATGACAAACCTTTTCGCTCGCTTCGTGTCTGACGAGTCCGGCGCAACCGCCATCGAGTACGGCCTGATCGCCGCCCTCATCTCGGTCGCCATCATCTCGGCTGCAACGACACTCGGCACGAACATCTCTTCGACGTTCAACAAAGTCGCAGCGAAGATGACCTAATCTTCGCAGCGTCGGTCCGAGCGGACATCTGCGCGGACTGCATGTTGGGATTAAAGGCCGACGGCGCGAAAGCGTCGCCGGCCTTTAACTTTTTAAGCCTCCACGTCTCAACGGCTGTCCGTGTTTGGCTTGTTCTGCTATGAACCGCAGGGGGCGGCCGTGAAATTCACGTGAAGCTGGCCATTTGGAGCTGGACCATGAAGTCGCTACTCGTTCCCGTCGATAGCGGAGAATTGATACCAGCGGTTCTCGAGACCGCCCGCCAATTCGGCCGCCGCTTCAACTCGACGATTGAAGGTGTCGCACTGCGCCCAGCATTTGCTGAAATCATCGCACCCGACCCAATTGTGGCCATGTCGATCCCGCCGGCCGACTGGGATGAAAGCCAATTTGTGCGTCAAGCCCGCGCCACATTCGACGCTTTCGCCGCACAGAACCCGGGTGACCCAACATTCCGTTGGCGCGGGGGACCGACCGTCGAGGATGGCGCTCTTGGGTCTCTTGGACGCTTGTACGATGTGACGATCATAGCCCGGCCCGGTGGCAAAGGCAGCCGTATGACGGCTTTTGAGGCGGCACTGTTCGACAGTGGGCGGCCTGTTTTAATGGCGCCGCCCAAGGCCGGTGCGACGCTTGGCGAAACCGTCCTAATCCACTGGAACTGTTCGACTGAGACCGCTCGAGCCATTTCCATGGGGCTCGATGTGCTCAAGGCCGCGCGCCGCGTGCATCTTGTCACAGTCGAAGGCAACACGGTTGCGGGACCGGCGGCGCGAGATGCGCTCGGCCACCTGGCCGCCCACGGTATTTCGGCAACGGAAAAAGTTGTTGCGGCGGGCAGAGGGCCAGGCGAGGCCATCATGGCCGAAGCCAAGGCCATTGGTGCCGATCTGATCCTTAAGGGTGCCTACACGCAGAGCCGCCTGCGCCAGATGATTTTTGGTGGCGCAACAAACTACATTCTCGGCAAATCAGATTTACCCGTTTTGTTCGTGCATTGAGTGTTGATCGTGCAAGAGATTGACCGGGCATCAGAGACTCCTGGTCGCGACCACTGCCACTAACGGTTATGATTATAAACCGTTGATCGCAGTGATCGCAGTATCGGTAGAGCGGTCGCGCACTACGCGGTCGGCGGCGTTTCCGGAACCTCGAGCGCGGTTGGTTCACCTTCGGCGGCCTCGCCGTCATCGTCGATGCGTTCGACCGAGACGACCTTCTCCGCGCCGTCGGTGCGGAAGATGCGCACGCCCTGCGTATTGCGACCGGCAATCCGAACGTCACCGACGGGGCAGCGAATGAGCTGACCGGCATCCGTAACAAGCATGATCTGATCTGATTGCTGGATTGGGAACGCCGCCACGAGATCGCCGTTGCGATCGTTGACGACCATGGCAGCGATACCTTTGCCGCCGCGGCCGGAGGTTCGGTATTCATAGGACGAGGAGCGCTTGCCAAAACCGCGTTCCGACACGGCAAGTAGGAATTGCTCACGCGCCTTCAATTGCTCGTAGCGCTCATCCGTCAGCTCGGTCACCACGGTCGCGGCTTCATCGTCGGGTGCCGGAACCGGTGTTGTTTCGACGTCGTCGCCCTCGGCATTCAGTGCGCGTCGCTCGGCAACAGCCCGCTTCAGATACGCCACACGTTCCTCAGCCGTTGCCTCTGTGTGATCAAGGATCGCCATGGAGATGACGCGATCGCCGTCTTCTAAGCGAATGCCGCGCACGCCGGTCGAGTCACGGCCTTTGAACAAGCGCACTTCCTCGCCAATCAAAAAGCGAACGCATTGGCCTTTCGCCGATGTCAGGAACACATCCTGATCCGGCTTCGACAAGCCGACCTGTATGATTTGGTCGCCCTCATCGAGCTTCATGGCGATCTTGCCGTTGCGGTTGATGCTCTCGAAGTCCGACAGCGCATTACGCCGAATGCCGCCAGATCTGGTGGCAAACATGAGTTCATAATCCGCCCACGTCTTATCGTCCTCGGGTAGCAACAGGATCGACGTAATCGTCTCGCCCTCCTGCAGTGGCAGAAGATTGACCAGTGCCTTGCCGGGGGATTGCGGGGTCGCAGCTGGCAGACGCCAGACCTTCATCCGATAGCACATGCCGCGCGACGAGAAGAACAAAACAGGCGTATGCGTCGACGCGATGAAAATCTGCGTTACAACGTCTTCGTCCTTTGTCGACATGCCCGATCGTCCTTTGCCGCCACGGCGCTGGGCGCGATACGTCGAGAGCGGCACGCGTTTGATGTAGCCACGCAATGAAACCGTGACCACGCAATCTTCGCGCTGGATCAGGTCTTCATCTTCCAGGTCGCCGTCAATGTCGATGATTTCAGTTTTTCGCGGTGTCGCAAATTCAGATTTGATATCCGTCAGTTCGGTCCGGATAATGTCCATGATCCGCACCCGCGATGACAAGATGTCGAGAAAATCCTTGATTTCCTCGCCGATCTTCATCAGCTCGGCGCCGATCTCGTCGCGGCCGAGAGCGGTCAAACGTGACAGCGTCAGCGCGAGAATTGCGGTCGCCTGCGCTTCTGAAAGCTTATAGCTGCCGTCATCCAGCACTTTGTGGCGCGGGTCCGCGATCAACTCGACGAGGGGCGCCACGTCCTTGGCGGGCCAGTTGCGCGCCATCAATTCTTCCTTGGCGACCGCAGGAGAGGCAGCGCCACGAATGAGCTTGATGACGTCGTCGATGTTGGCGACGGCAATGGCGAGACCGACCAGCGTGTGGGCGCGGTTGCGCGCTTTGGTCAGCTGGAACTTGACGCGCTTGGAGACGACCTCTTCGCGGAAGACGGCGAACGCCGACAGGATGTCCTTGAGATTGAGCATCTCCGGCCGGCCGCCGTTGAGCGCAATCATGTTGCAGCCGAACGTCGTCTGCAGGTCGGAGTGGCGCCAGAGCTGATTGAGCACGACGTCCGAAACGGCGCCGCGCTTCAACTCGATGACGATGCGGATACCTTCGCGGTTGCTCTCGTCCCAGACATCAGAGATGCCCTCGAGCACCTTCTCGTTCACCTTGGCGGCGATCTTCTCGATCATG
>JANNXS010000341.1:0-2560 GCA_031409695.1 Hyphomicrobiaceae bacterium | reverse complement strand
CCGGCATCCGAACCCCTGTGGGTGTCAAAGTCATCGGTAAAGATTTGGCCGCGATGGAGCAGGTCGCCCGCGAGGTCGAAACGGCGCTCAAGAAAGTGCCCGGCACAGCCAGCGCCTATGCCGAGCGCGTGGTCGGCGGCTACTATCTCGAAATCGTGCCCAATCGCGACCGTCTGGCCCGCTACGGACTGATGGTCTCTGACGTGCAAGACGTGGTTGCCATGGCGCTCGGGGCCGAACCTATAACGACAACAGTTGAAGGCCGCGAACGCTACACCGTCGCTATCCGTTACCCGCGCCAATTGCGCTCAGACCCGCAAGCCATTGCCAAAGATGTGCTGGTATCCCTGCCGGGTGGCGGCACCGTCCCTCTGGGCGAGGTGGCTGATCTTAAGCGGACCCAAGGCGCAACCAGCATCCGCACGGAAAACGCCAAGCTCGCGACCTACATTTTTGTCGACATCCGCGACAGGGATCTCGGCGGTTATGTGGCCGACGCCAAGAATGCGGTGGCCGGGCACGTGAAACTGCCGGCTGGCACGTATCTGATCTGGAGTGGGCAGTTCGAATATCTCGAACGCGCAGAAGCTCGTCTCAAGCTTGTGGTGCCGGTGACGTTGATGATCATATTTCTGCTGCTCTATCTCAACTTCAGGCGGCTCACGGAAACACTCATCGTCATGCTGTCGCTGCCCTTTGCGCTGGCAGGCGGATTCTGGCTGATCTGGTGGCTGGGGTTCAACCTTTCCGTGGCGGTGGCCGTCGGATTTATTGCGCTGGCGGGCGTGGCGGCCGAAACCGGCGTGGTGATGCTGATGTATCTCGATCACGCCGTCGAAGCGTCCCGTGCAAGCTGCCGTGCAGCTGGCCGCACGTTTGCGCGCGAAGATCTCTATGGTGCGATCATGGAGGGGGCCGTTGAGCGCGTGCGGCCGAAGATGATGACCGTGGTTGCCATCATGGCAGGGCTGCTGCCTATCCTGTGGAGCACGGGAACCGGCTCCGAAGTGATGCAGCGTATCGCAGTGCCCATGATCGGGGGAATGGTGTCGTCGACGCTGCTCACGCTCGTCGTCATTCCAGCGCTCTATGCGGGTATAAAAGGGTGGCAACTTGCACAAACCGGCATCGCAGGCTCTCAGTCTATTGCGGGCTGATTTGGTGATGGCACCAACGGGCCACAGGCAAATGCAAGTCATCAGCTTCGTCATCGATGACAGAACGCCGGACGTGCAACCTAGCTGAATGCAACTGCGCGCTGGGATGCCACGCCGGGCAGGCTCTACCATCAGCGCGACGCATGTCGTATGAGCGCCGGAAACCATTCCAGGGCGCTGCCGCACATGATTCGTCTCGACAATATCAGCAAGCAAAACGGCCATCAGATCGTTTTCATCGAGGCCTCGGCTGGGCTCAATCGCGGCGAGAAGGTGGGTCTCGTTGGTCCCAACGGAGCCGGCAAGACCACGTTGTTCCGGCTTATTACCGGACAAGAGGACCCCGACGAAGGCCAGGTGTCGACGGACCGCGGTATCGCCATCGGCTACTTCAGCCAAGACGTGGGCGATATGCGCGGCCGCAGTGCGGTTGCCGAAGTGATGGATGGTGCTGGCCCCGTGAGTTCAGTCGCCGCCGAGCTTGCCGAGCTGGAAGCCGCAATGGCCGACCCCGCCCGCGCGGATGAGATGGACGATCTCATTGAGCGCTACGGCGAGGTGCAAGGGCGCTTCGAGCAGTTGGGCGGCTATGCGCTTGAGGGTCAGGCGCGCGAAGTTCTGGCCGGGCTGAGTTTTAGCCAGGAGATGATGGAGGGAGACGTCGGCGCGCTATCGGGTGGCTGGAAGATGCGCGTGGCGCTCGCCCGTATCCTGCTTATGCGCCCTGACGTGATGCTGCTCGACGAACCGAGCAATCACTTGGACTTGGAGAGCCTGATCTGGCTTGAAGATTTTCTCAAGGGTTATGAAGGCGCGCTGATGATGACCTCGCACGATCGCGAGTTCATGGGTCGCATCGTCACCAAGATCGTGGAGATCGATGGCGGAACGCTCACCACCTTCTCGGGCGGCTACGAGTTCTATGTTGGGCAGCGCGCACAAAACGAAAAACAGCAGCAAGCCCAGTTTGAGCGTCAGCAGGCGATGCTCGCCAAAGAAATGAAATTCATTGAGCGTTTCATGGCGCGCGCCTCGCACGCCGCCCAAGTGCAAAGCCGCGTCAAGAGTCTGGAAAAAATCGACCGTGTGGAACCTCCCAAGCGACGCCAGACCGTGGTGTTTGAATTCCCGCCCGCGCCGCGCTCCGGCGAGGACGTGGCAAGTCTGCAGCGTGTGCACAAGCGCTATGGCTCGCGGAGCATTTACGAGGGCCTCGACTTCCAGGTGCGCCGCCGCGAGCGCTGGTGCGTCATGGGTGTCAACGGTGCCGGAAAGTCGACATTGCTCAAGCTGGTGGCGGGTTCAACGCTGCCGGATGATGGGTCGGTGGCGCTGGGTGCCAGCGTGAAGATGGGCTACTTCGCGCAACATGCCATGGACTTGCTGGACGGCGAGCGCACGGT
>JANNXS010000340.1:0-2918 GCA_031409695.1 Hyphomicrobiaceae bacterium | reverse complement strand
GGCATGTCCGCCTCGCTGCTGGTGTTCTCCTACACGTTCCTGCGCATTGGACGCTGGCATGGGTTCATGCGGATGCTGGCGGGACTTGCCATTCTCTCTCAGCTCGCACTCATCGCACTGGCCTTCCTGGACCCGCGATTGGCTGCAACGTTTGCGCGGTTGTCACTCGCGGGTGTGATGTGCATTAGCGGGTTGATCACGCTTTATCTTGTGTTGCGGGGGCAGGACCGCGCCCTGGCCGTGCTGCCGACTTGGATCTTGTTCGGTGTGTGGCTGTTTGCTGCAGCCCTGGTATTGAGCGGTCGTTTGCAGAGCGAAGTTGTTGTTAACGGTGTGATCGCTGGTCTGGTGCTGCTTGTCGTCCTCATTGGTTTCACAGTCACGCAGTTTGCCTTCCGCTCCATTGAGCCGCTGCTGGGTGGCTCACCCGATGACCAGCAAATTCGGGCACTGGCGATCGACGCAACCGGTGCAGCGTTGTTTGAGTGGGGCGCCAAACGAGACGAGGTTCGTGTTGGCGCTCTGGTTGATGCGACGCTGGGTCTGCCGCCCAAAGAACGGCGTGAGCCGCTGTCTAAATTTGCCGAGCGTTTGCATCCAGCGGATCGCGAAAAGCTGGTCCAGTCGCTGAGTGCCCTCAAAGGGCGCAACGGCGGGCAAGTGCGCCTCGATTTCCGAATGCTGCATGCGAACGGCTCGGACCGGTGGTTTGCCTTGGAATCGGCCAGTGTTCCGACGCAAGACAAGGGCCTCGCGCGCTGTGTTGGGCTATTGCGCGACATCACCGACCAGCGCCGCGAGCAAGAGCGTCTGATGACCAATGCCGTGCGCGATGGCACGACGTTTCTGCCCAACCGCAATCTGGTTCTGGATCGACTTGATGTTGGTCTTGCGCGGGCCAAACTCGAGCCGTCGGTGCGTCCAACCGTTTTCTACATCGACGTCGATCCCTCAAAGAGTGTCAGCGCCGCGCATGTGGGCGAGGCTGTGATCGTCAGCATGGCGCGGAAATTCCAGCGTCTCATGCGTCAGGGCGACGTGGTCGGCCGTCTCAGTGCTGATCAGTTCGTCCTCATTACGATGCAGGCGCTCGATGCCCGCGAACAGCGGCTCGTCGCCGAGGATCTCCGCGATGCGATCAAAAGCGGCATGAATATCTCAGGCCAGGACGTCGTGCTGTCAGGCTCTATCGGGATTGTCGCGTACAATCCACAATCGCCGCCCAAGAATGCGGCTGATCTTTTGAGCGATGCGGAAGTGGCGATGCAGCGTGCGCGCCGTGACGGGCCCGATCGGATAGAAACATTCACGGCCGCCATGAGTGTTGACAAGGATCAGCGCGCTGGCATGGAACGCGAACTCTTAGCCGCCATTGAGGGTCAGCAACTCACTGTCCTGTTTCAGCCGGTTATGTACCTGCGGACCGGGTTGTTGGCTGGCTTTGAGGCCGTGGCACGATGGCAACATCCGACACTTGGGACGCTCGATCCAGCAGAGTTTGCCCCACTCGATGAAACGTCGATGTTTGCAACCAGGCTTGGCGGCTACATCATGCGTGCAGCAACAACTGAGGCTCAGCGTTGGAACAAGGAGCATCCGCGCCCCGAAGCGCCGATCTTCGTGTCGCTGAATGTGGCCCGTCGACAGTTGTTCGGCGCTGATCTGGTGCAGCAGGTCCGCAGCGTTTTGGCTGGAAGCGGATTGCCAAAGGGTGCGCTTCGAATCGACGTAACGGAGGCGCTCGTGATGGACAATCCCGAGCAATCAACGGCCCTTTTGCAGGATCTGGCTCAGGCCGGCGCGCGCCTGTCGCTCGACGATTTCGGTGCCGGATACTCATCGTTTTCTTTTATCGGGGCTTTCGCTTTCGACAGCATCAAACTTGACAGCGCCTTTCTCCATGGCGCGGGCGAGGGGCGATCCGGCACCGCCATGTTGCGATCATTGGTGGCGTTGGCGCACGAACTCGGCAAGACGGTTGTCGCCAAGGGTGCCGACGACGAGGCGGATCTGGGGTTACTCCGCACGGTTGGTTGTGACTATGCTCAGGGCAGCACGTCTGCTGGCCGGTTGATCGGCGCGCGCGAGGCGATGGCCTTGGTCAGGCATCTGCGCAAATCCGAACGCCGCCTGAAACGGACGGGCTTGTTTCGATTGCGCAATCGCCGGATCGACGATGAGACAGACAAAGGCGCCGAAACCGTTGCAAACAACGGGATTGGTCATGCGCCGTCTGTGTTACCCGTGGCCAACGGCACGGTTTCTCCGACGCGGGTTGCTCCACTTCACGCTGCTCAGCAGGCCGCTGCTTCAGCGAACCTGCCGAGAGAGGGCTCATCCCCGCCTCACCAAAACCAGTCGCCGGCGCCGCAACCGATGCGCGATCCTGTTCAAACGACCACGCGCCCGCGACCCATGGGGCCGCCGACCGGTTCGCCAATTGGTCTGTCGCGATCGCCCCCCTCACCCGCAGTTGCAGGACCACTGCCGGCATCTCCAGGTCAGTCTTATCCGTCCGCGCGGGCCCATGTCGCGCCAAATCCAGCGTCCGCGTCCGTCTTGATTCAGCCGCCAGCGGCTCTGTCAGCTCTGACGTCGTCACTAGCAAACACTCAGCCTCCCCAGCCGCAGATACCGGTGGCGGTCGCGATGCCCGTGCACCAAACATCCGCCGCGGAACAGCGCGGCACCGCGCCACCACCGATTCCGCCTCAGGCACCCCGTGCCAATGGGTCTGATGGACGGTTGAATGGGGTCCCGCTTGCATCGTCGCAGCCTCCCCCTATTCCTTCGCATCAAAACTGGCAGCACGCTAACGCGCCACTTGCAGTGCCACCGCCTGTCCAGACACACGTGAGCCACCCGGCGGCTGCGGTGCCAAGTTCTGCGTTGCCCACGTCTGCGTTGCCCACGTCTGC
>JANNXS010000339.1:0-3348 GCA_031409695.1 Hyphomicrobiaceae bacterium | reverse complement strand
AGCCTTGAGTCAACGCCATATAGTAAAACGTGCAGCCGATGAGGGCGAGGCCCGCAACCAGCATGCCGGTGATGGCGCCCGCCTTAAAGGCCATGTCGAGGCCGCCGGCGAGCGACTTCATCGCCGCCTGTGCCGTGCGGACGTTAGCGCGCACCGAGACGTTCATGCCGATGTAGCCAGCGATGCCGGACAGGATTGCACCGATAGCAAAGCCCGTTGCGACGAGACCACCGAGGAGGCCCCAGATAATGGCGAACACAACGACGCCGACAATGGCGATCGTTTTGTACTGGCGGTTCAAGTAGGCGGCAGCGCCTTCCTGAATGTAGCCAGCGATTTCTTGCATGCGCTTGTTGCCAGCGTCAGCCTTCATGATCTGCTGGGTGGTCAACCACCCGTACAGAAGCGAGGCTGCGCCGCAGGCGAGAATCGCCCACAGGATATTTTGCATATTTGAGTATTCCCCTAAAGAGTTGGGTCAGCTGGAGCTGGTCCAAGCTTGGCAGGCCGGGTGGCGACCACTCGCAACACGAGTGGTTGGACCTCAGCGGTTTTGGCACTGTGCCCAAAGGGCAATGCGCGCAAAACGCGGCCGAAACGGTCACACAATTGCCACCTGGATCCCCTTCCGCCCGGGATTAGCTTGGCCCCTATGCCAAAACTGTGCGCTGGGTGCAACACGATGTCTGCACATGTGCAGTGTTTCTCTTCGCGGAATAGTGACCAAGGTTACCCCAGACGTCGAGAGGCGCGTGCGATAAATGGAGAACGTTGTTCAATCAGCGCGCCGTAGACACCACATGCCTGCCAGATAAGCTGGCTCCAGAAGCCGCCCCTACAAGTATTGCGTCATAAAGAACGGCGTCGCACCCTATCGGAATAGACAAACGAGCGAGTGCAAGATGTCCGACGCGATCCACCCTTTCCAAGCCCTCGACGTCAATTGGCTCGTCGATGCGAGGCTTGCAATGCGGGCGGACCATCCGTTCCTGGTTTGGGAGCCGTTTGTCGGCGAAAGGCGGGTTTGGACCTACGCCCAATTCCAACGCGATGTGCTGCAGGTTGCAGCGGGCCTCCAGGCGCGCGGCGTGAAAGTCGGAGAGCGGGTGCTGGTGCACCTCGACAACGCCCCGGAGTTGGAGTTGCTGTGGTTCGCGTGCCATCGCATCGGGGCTGTAATTGTGACCACGAACACGCGCTCAGCCGGGCCTGAGATTGCTTATTACGCCGAGGCGTCGGGCGCGGTCGCGGCCATCACGCAGCCAGAGCTTGCCAGCCTTGTGGCGGACTACGCCAAAGGCATCCGCTGGCTTGCGGTGACCGAGCAATGCGCCGATGGGCAGCCAGCGCCCGACGTTAAGTTGCCAGAAAAGGCATTGCGCTTTTCGGCCCTACTTGCGGGTGATCCAGCGACACTCGCCGAAATACAGGCCGATCCGATGCGAGCCGGTTCGGTGCAATTCACTTCCGGCACCACGTCGCGGCCGAAGCCGGTGCTATGGACACATGCCAATGCGCTGTGGGGCGCGCGGCAGTCGGCGATGCACCAGGGCTTACGCCCCGACGACGTGCATCATGTCGTGCTGCCGTCATTCCACACCAACGCCCGCAGCTATTCGATCCTGCCGACCATGTGGGTCGGTGGCACCGTCGTTCTGCAGCCACGGTTCTCAGCCAGCCGGTTCTGGGACGTGGCGCTGCGCAACAAGTCCAGCTGGCATTCAAGCGTCGGTTTCTGCTTTAAGGCGCTCAGTGCACAGTCAGTGCCGGACAGGCATCACTTCCGCATGATCGGGACCTCGGCGAACAACCCACCGTTCGCGGCCTTCTTCGGCGTTCCCGTGTTGGGTTGGTGGGGCATGACGGAAACCATCACGCAGCCGATCGTCGGCGATGCGCATATGCCAAACCGACCTCTTGTCACGGGACGTCCGGCTCCAGGCTACGACATTCGAATTGTCGATGATCAGGGGCTGCCAGTGAAGCCGGGCGAAACTGGTCATCTGCACTGTCGCGGCGCGCGCGGCATCCAAATGTTTCAGGAGTACATGGGCAACCCAACCGCAACGCGTGACAGCTTCACCCGCGATGGCTGGTTCATCACTGGCGATCGCATGACGCTGCTCGAGGATGGCAACCTGCTGTTTGCCGACCGCGACAAGGACATGCTCAAGGTCGGCGGCGAGAACGTGGCCGCGAGCGAGATCGAGCGTGTCATTCAGCCGGTGAAGGGCGTGCGCGAAGTTGCAATCGTGGCTCAGAAACACGCCATGCTCGACGAGGTTCCAGTCGCGTTCGTGATTGCCGAGGCGGACATGCCGGTCGAGAAATACGCGGACCTGACGGCGCGTATTCAGGCCGCCTGCAAGGCTGCGCTGGCCGATTTCAAGCAACCGCGCGCCGTGCACATTGTTGCGGATATGCCCCGTTCGACATTGGAGAAGGTCAACAAGGCCGAACTGCGCAATGGCTTGTCTGTCATGGCCGCGCGGTGATGTTGGGACGGCACCCGCCGCCGCACGTGCTCCGACGGTGCAAGGTTTTGCCGCCGCGGCCTATTTCATAGTCACTGGCCCATTCACAGCCCTGGTGGTGGTATGGCAGTCTCCCGCGATGACCCAAACCGTTTGTCGTCAAATCCGCTTTGGTTTGTCTCTTGGTTTTGCGGCGCTGCTTGCCGCAGTGGGCCTCGCTGGCACTGGCTATGCTCAGATGGGCGAAGCTCAGATGACACCGGCCCAGTTGCGCGTGGACCTGGAATTGGTCTTAGCCGTCGATATCTCGCTTTCGATGGATTATGACGAGTTGAAACTGCAGCGCGGCGGTTATGTTGCGGCTTTCCGGGATCCGGAACTCCAACGCGTGATCGTCTCGGGACCGTCGAAGCGCATCGCCGTTACGTACTTCGAGTGGGCGGGCCGCTCGGTGCAGAAGCTCATCGTGGGTTGGACGGTGATCGACGGCCCGGTTGCGGCGAACGCGTTTGCCGACACCCTTGAGCGTGCGCCGATATCGCGCGAACGAATGACGTCGATTTCGGCCGCGATGGATTTCGCCGGCCAGTTGTTCGACCAGAGCCCGCACAGCTCCGCGCGACGGGTGCTCGACATGTCGGGCGACGGGCCCAACAACAATGGGCGACCCGTCACAGTTTCGCGCGACGCACTTCTTGCCAAGGGCATTGCGATCAACGGTTTGCCGCTTGTTTTGAAGTCCGGCGGCACCGTGTTCGATCTCGCCGATCTCGATATTTATTATGTGGATTGTGTCATCGGTGGACCGGCCGCATTTTCGATCCCTGTGCGCAGCGAAGCCGAGTTCGTTCCGGGCATCCGTCGCAAACTTCTG
>JANNXS010000338.1:0-19882 GCA_031409695.1 Hyphomicrobiaceae bacterium | reverse complement strand
TGCAGGAAACTCTAAGCCCTTGGGCCGACGTTCTTCGAAGACGATCCGCGGTGGAACATGATCCCAAGTCTCATTCGGCATTGTCCCACCGCAGAAGCAGCAGTTCGGCCAGATGTTGGCCTGTTGCTTAAGCGATTTCTTGCGGCGCCTTGCCTCACCCATGCCCCCCTCACTTCATCGTCGGAATACTGAAATCGGCCCCGCTCTTGATCCCGCTTGGCCAGCGGCTTGTGACCGTCTTGGTCTTGGAATAGAAGCGGATGCTGTCCGGGCCGTGCTGGTTGAGGTCGCCGAACACGGAGCGCTTCCAGCCGCCGAAGGTGTAGTAGGCGAGCGGCACGGGGATTGGCACGTTGACGCCGACCATGCCGACCTGCACTCGGGCGCAGAAGTCACGCGCGGCATCGCCGTCGCGGGTGTAAATGGCGACGCCATTGCCGTATTCGTGATCGTTGGCGAGTGCGAGGCCTTCCTCGTAATCCTTGGCGCGCACGACCGCGAGCACGGGGCCGAAGATCTCTTCCTTGTAGATGCGCATGTCCTTGGTGACGTTGTCGAACAGACAGCCGCCCACATAGAAACCCTTTTCATAGCCCTGCATTTTGAAGCCGCGACCATCGACAACGAGTTTCGCGCCTTCCTTCACGCCGATGTCGACGTAATCTTTGATGCGGGCGGCGGCCTGTGCCGTGACCACGGGACCGAAGTCGGCATCGGCGGCGGTAGACGGGCCGATCTTGAGCGCTTCGACGCGTGGGATTAGTTTGGCCATCAGGCGGTCGGCGGTGGCTTTGCCGACGGGAACCGCGACCGAGATGGCCATGCAGCGCTCGCCGGCGGAGCCGTAGCCCGCGCCCATGAGCGCATCGACCGCCTGATCCAGATCTGCGTCAGGCATGATGATCATGTGGTTCTTGGCACCGCCGAAGCACTGCACGCGTTTGCCGGCCGCACAGCCACGAGCATACACATACTCGGCAATGGCGGTCGAACCGACGAAGCCGACGGCCTGGATGTCGCGATCATCGAGTATGGCGTCGACGGATTCCTTGTCGCCGTTGACGACGTTGAAGATGCCAGGGGGGAGGCCAGCTTCAAGGAACAGCTCCGCCAGCATCATTGGCACGCCGGGATCGCGCTCGGAGGGCTTGAGGATGAAAGCATTGCCGCAGGCGATGGCGGGGGCGGCTTTCCACAAGGGGATCATGGCTGGGAAGTTGAACGGCGTGATACCGGCGACGACGCCGAGCGCCTGACGCATGGAGTAGATGTCGATGCCGGGGCCTGCCCCCTCGGTGTATTCGCCCTTCATCAGCTGCGGCGCGCCGATCGCGAACTCGACGACCTCTATCCCGCGCTGGATATCGCCCTTGGCGTCGGCAATGGTTTTACCGTGTTCACGCGCGAGGCAGTCGGCGAGTTTGTCGTTGTCGCGGGCGGCGAGTTCCAGGAACTTCATCAGCACGCGCGCGCGGCGCTGTGGGTTTGTTGCCCCCCAGGCCGGCTGAGCTTTCAGTGCATTTTCTACGGCGGAGCGCACTTCGCCTTTGGTTGCGAGCGCGACCTTGCCGCGGACAGAGCCGTCCATGGGTTGGAAGACATCAGCAAATTTGCCAGATTTGCCCGGCACGTGCTTGCCGTCAATGAAATGGCCATATTCTATCATGGGAGGCTCCGCGCGTGTGCTGGGGTCAGATTGACTTGCGATGTACGGGGGATGCCCATAGCTCGCAAGGGTCTCACTCGGCGACACATGTTCCGGTTGAAATGCAGGTTAAATCGGGTGCTGGTCAGGATCGTGTTTTCAGCACCCGCGCCGCTTTTAAGCGAGCAAAATCCTCGCCAGCGTGGTGCGATGAGCGCGTCAGGGGCGACGCTGAAACGAGCAGGAAGCCTTTCGCCATGGCTGTGCGTTCATAGGCCTGGAATTCCTCTGGCGTCACAAAGCGGTCAATAGCTGCGTGCTTTCGCGTTGGCTGAAGATATTGGCCGATGGTGAGAAAATCGATGGTGGCTGTACGCATGTCGTCCATCACCTGCAGGACTTCCTCGCGGGCCTCGCCCAAGCCGACCATGATGCCGGATTTGGTGAACATGGTCGGGTCGAGGTCCTTCACACGCTGCAGCAAGCGCAACGAGTGGAAGTAGCGCGCGCCGGGGCGGATCTTCAGATATAGGGACGGAACAGTTTCAAGGTTGTGGTTAAACACATCGGGTTTGGCTGCGACCACACGTTCGAGTGCGCCGTCTTTGCGCAGGAAATCCGGTGTGAGAATTTCGATGGTCGTTGTGGGTGCTGCGCGGCGGATGGCCGTGATGACGTCGGCAAAATGCTGCGCCCCGCCGTCGGCGAGATCGTCACGGTCAACGGACGTGACGACCACGTGGGATAGCCCGAGTTTGGCGACGGCGTCAGCGACGCGCTCTGGCTCGGTGCCGTCGAGCGCCTCGGGCATGCCCGTCTTGACGTTGCAGAAGGCGCAGGCACGTGTGCAGGTGTCGCCCATGATCATCATAGTTGCGTGCTTCTTTGACCAGCACTCGCCAATGTTCGGGCAGCCCGCTTCCTCGCAGACGGTCACGAGGCCGTTGGCCTTCACGATTGCCTTGGTCTCGTTGTAGACAGGCGATCCGGGCATTTTGACGCGCAACCAGTCCGGCTTTTTGAGCACGACCGTGTCGGGCCTGGCCGCTTTTTCGGGATGCCGCGGACGGGCCGTTGCGCTACCGGCCTTAATTGTGTCGACGACAGTAACCATCGGGCGCCCCAGGGTAGCGATGGTAGGGATATCGGGTGGTGCGGAGCGTTTGGCAAGCGCAGTGGTACACGTTTTGCCGAGCCCGCTTGTGAGGCGCGCGGTCATCCCGTCGCGTGTGATCAACCCTCGCCATGTCGCGCCGCCTCGGCTATTTCTCGCCCATGACCACAAAGTTGTCGCCCACGCCCTTTGCCGGCCACTTCCCCGGTCGACCGCCCATTGACGCCTATGGCAACGGCGGGTTTCGCTTTGCCGACATGAGCCATCGCGGCAACCTTTTGCTATTGCCGTCAGGCGTGTCGGCGACGATGGCAGCCGACGTTGATGCGATCGCGCGTGAGGCACTGGCAGGTTTGCTCGCCAACCTTGAGGCCCAGACGGTCCTGTTGGTCGGAACGGGGCTTCGCCAAGTGTTTCCTTCTCCTGAAACACGCAAGCTGTTTGCCGGGGCGGGCGTCGGGCTTGAGGCAATGGATACGGGCGCGGCGTGCCGGACCTACAACGTGCTGCTGGCAGAGAAGCGTGCCGTCGCTGTGGCATTGGTTGCGGTCGAATGAGCCTGTAATCTGCAACACGAGGCGGATCATATGTCGGTGTCAAACGGGCTTCTTGACAGCATTTCGGACATGCTGCGCCCGCTCGGTGCGATCAGCGTGCGCAAAATGTTTGGAGGCGCGGCGATGTATTGCGACGGCCAGATTTTCGCGCTGGTTTCAGACGATGTGCTGTATTTGAAGGTTGACGCAGCAACGCGGTCGGCATTTGAGGTAGAAGGCTGCGGGCCTTTCACATACCAGATGCCCAAGGGCGTCCAAGTTATGGCTGCGTATCACAAGACGCCGGACCGGTTGCTCGATGATGAAGATGAATTGCGCAGCTGGGTCCGCGATGCCATTGCGGTAAGCCAGCGTGCGACAAAAATCGCCTCGGCCGTGAAAAAGAGATCTATCAAGGCGCCGCGATGATCAGTGTTGTCATTCCGACCCTCAACGCCGAGGCATCACTTGCACAATGCTTGACGGCACTGGTGCCAGCGGTTGTTGACGGCCTTGTGCGCGAAGTCATTGTCGTCGATGGCGGATCGACTGACCGCACGTTACGCATTGCCGACCAAGCGGGTTGTAGTGTTGTCCTTTCGCCGGAGTGCGGTCGTGGCCAGCAGTTGATTTCAGGCGCCGCCGCGGCAAAGCATCCGTGGTTGCTTTTTTTACATGCCGACACCGTGCTCGAGGAAACCTGGGTCCGGGAAGCGCAGACCTTCATCGATCGGGCGGATGCAGGACAGCGACCGCCGGCGGCCGGGATGTTTCGTTTCGCGCTCGACGACATGGGTTTTAAGCCGCGCTTGATTGAATTCGGCGTTGCGCTGCGCTGTATGCTGTTTCGTTTGCCTTATGGTGACCAAGGGCTTTTGATTTCGCGGCATCTCTATAATGCCCGTGGCGGATACAAGCCGCTCACCTTGATGGAAGATGTGGAGTTTGTGCGCCGGCTTGCACGAAGCGAACGGATCATGCTGCGCACGCCCGCCCTGACCAGCGCCATTCGATACAAGCGCGACGGCTATCTGATCCGCGCCGCACGCAACCTGACGTGCCTCGCGCTTTACATGGCGCGTGTCCCTGCCACCACCATCGAGCGGCTCTATCGAGGCTGAGCCTCAGACGATGCCGCGCCGCTCGGCGTTCGCGTTGATGAAGCCCGTGACGGTGCGAAACAGAACGGGGTCATCCAGCAGGAATGCGTCGTGGCCCTTGTCAGTCTCAACTTCGACGAACGAGACGTTGGCTGCTACCGCATTCAATGCCCGGATAATCGCCTTGCTCTCATGAGTGGGATAGAGCCAATCGCTGGTGAACGAGACCACGCAGAAACGCGTCTGTGTGCCGACGAAGGCGTTGGCGAGTTTGCCGCCGTAGTCTGCCTTGAGGTCGAAGTAATCCAAGGCGCGCGTGATGTAGAGGTAGCTGTTGGCGTCGAAGCGGTCGACGAATGTCGAACCCTGATGGCGCAGATAGCTCTCGACCTGAAAGTCGGCGCTGAACGAGAAGGTCTTGGTCGGCCGGTCCTGTAGATTGCGACCGAACTTGCGCTGCAGAGCCTCCTCCGAGAGGTAGGTAATGTGGGCTGCCATGCGAGCAACCGAGAGGCCGTTTTTCGGGAACGTGCCCTCATCGAGATAGCGCCCGCCGCGCCACGCGGGGTCAGCCATAACAGCTTGTCGGCCGAGTTCGTGGAAGGCGATGTTCTGGGACGAATGCCAGGCGGCTGTTGCGATTGGAAGCGCTGAGAACACGCGCTCTTTGTGCGCGGCCGCCCATTGCAGCACCTGCATGCCCCCCATCGACCCGCCGATGACTGAGAACAGCTGGTCGATGCCGAGGTGCTCAACAAGGCGCACCTGCGCGCGGACCATGTCGGCGATGGTGATGACCGGGAATTCGAGCCCGTAGGCGCGGTTGGTTGCCGGATTGGTGGACGCGGGTCCGGTTGAACCGAGGCAGCCGCCGATCACGTTCGAGCAGATGATGAAGAAGCGGTCGCTGTCGATGGGCTTACCGGGGCCGATCATGTTCTCCCACCAACCGGGCTTGCCGGTGATTGGGTTGTTGCTTGCGACATACTGATCGCCGGTCAAGGCGTGGCAAACGAGAATGGCATTGGTGCGCGCCGCGTTCAGTTTGCCGTAGGTCTCGTAGGCAATATCGAAAGGCCCAAGATCCTGCCCGCAATCAAGCCGCAGTGACCGATCTTTACCGAAATGCACCACCTTGCTTGAGGGCGTCAGGGTTTCGCGCATTTTCGGTGCGGTGGGCGCGGCTTCGACGATATCCATTGGGCGGTCTCCCGAACCCGAATGCCGACCTGCTCTTCCAAAGCTCTCGCTCGAAGAAGACCGAACGCATCCGAAGAAACGGGTGTGCACGGCCTTTTAGCGCGTTGTTTAACGTGGCAGCAAGCCGGCCGGCCAAAGGACCACGTAGAGTAGCGGTAGCGAGTGGCGGGGGGCGCCGTCAAGCGGGACATGGCGTCGTGACATGGCGTCGAGGACGGCCGTCGAGCGAGGTATTGGCGTATTCGGCCAATGGCCGATATGGTTCTGGATGTAAAGGATCCACCACATGCAATCGTCTCGTGCCAATGCCATCGCCCCGGATACGACAGGGCTGAATTTCTTTACAGTTGACCGGTCGCTCCAGGACCTCCTTGCGATCCACCTGCCAGCAAAGCTGGTTGAGCATATCACGCCGCATCTTGATCGGCTTGGCGGGCTCGCAGG
The DNA here is from genome assembly GCA_031409695.1 of Hyphomicrobiaceae bacterium. Taxonomy (GTDB): domain Bacteria; phylum Pseudomonadota; class Alphaproteobacteria; order Rhizobiales; family Hyphomicrobiaceae; genus JABFRJ01. The sequence continues at coordinate 13,843 of JANNXS010000338.1, read as the reverse complement.
TGATCACTTGGATACGTGTGCGCGTCTGGCGGATCGCCACACGCCGGTGCTGCATCACCGCGATCGCTACGGGCGGGATGTGCAGCACATCGAATATCATCCGGCCTACAGGGAATTGGAGCGCGTCGCATTTGGCGAATTCGGCATTCACGCCATGTCGCACGCGACCGGTATTCTTGGGTGGCCAGACACATACCCGGCGGCGGCGAAACATGCGTTCACGTACCTGTTCAACCAAGCCGAGTTCGGCCTTGGGTGTCCGATCAATGTCACGGATGGTTCGGCGATGTTGCTGTCGCGCTTTGGAACGGCGGCGCTGAAGGCAAAGTATCTCGCTGGTCTGACCTCGACCGACATGGCGCGCCTGACACAAGGCGCGCAGTTCATGACCGAGAAAGAGGGCGGCTCGGACGTCGGCAGTCTGACCACCGTTGCGAAGGCAGACGGCGATCACTTCAGGCTCTATGGCGAGAAGTGGTTCTGTTCCAATGCCGATGCGCCGCTCGCGATGTTGCTCGCGCGGCCGGAGGGCGCACCGGGCGGCACACGAGGTGTCGGCCTATTTCTTATGCCGCGCTGGCTCGACGACGGAACGCCAAACGCATACCGGATCGTGCGGCTGAAAGACAAACTCGGCACGCGCTCCATGGCCTCAGGCGAAATCAAATTCGAGGGCGCCATTGCCTACGCGGTCGGCAACCTCGATCGCGGTTTTGTGCAGATGGCCGAGATGGTCAACTGGTCGCGACTGAGCAATGCGGTCAAGTCTGCGGCCTTGATGCGGCGCGCGTTGCACGACGCGCTGGCTGTTGCAAACGGACGCATCGCATTCGGCAAACGCGTGATCGACTTGCCGCTCGCGCGTCGGCAACTGTTGAAACTGATGCTGCCGTTAGAGCAGGCGTTGTCGCTTTGCTTTGTCACGGCGACGGCGCTTGACCGTGCAGAAGCGCATGGGGCGCAACAGGACGCCGCGTTGCTGCGTATTCTCACACCAGTGCTGAAATTCCGCGCCACGCGGGATGCGCGCAAGGTGGCCGGCGATGCGCTCGAATTTCGCGGAGGTGTCGGCTTTATCGAGGAATTTGCACCGGCCCGGCTGCTGCGCGATGCACATCTCGGCTCCATCTGGGAGGGTACCAGCAACATCGTTGCCCTTGATGCGATCAGCCGCGCCGTTGGTCGTCACGGTGCGGAAAGTGCGCTGGCGGCGGATATGCTGTCGCGCATTGCTGAGACGTCAATCCTGCCAACGCGCTTTGCGGATCGGCTCAAGCGCACAGTCGATCAGGCCATCACCTTTGCAACGGCGGTTGCGCGCGACGGCGCGTCGGAGGCCGACGCGCGACGTGCGACGACGGCGCTCTATCATACGACGTCGGCGGTCACGCTGGCCTGGGAAGCCGGCCACGTGCATGCGGCCCGCGGCGATGCGCGACGCCTGCTGCTCTCAAAGCTGGTGCTCGATCACAAGCTGACGGCGCGCGATCCCTTCACGCACGATGCGGGGCCGAGCGAAGATGCGATTGCATCGTTGCTGCTTGGTGATAAGGCCGTTGCGATAAACGTTGCTGCTGGCCTGGTCGGCGGATAACGGTTCAAACACGGGACGCTGCATACATGGCTGATCTCTCTGTCACCGTCGGCGCGGCTGGTACGTCGCGGCTCATTGTGGCGGCCGAACATACGGCGCCGCGAGTGGGTTCCGGCCTGATTGCCGTGCTTGCAACACCCGTCATGATCAACCTGATCGAGGCTGCGGCCCTGGCCGCTTGCGAACAGGCGCTGCCGCCGGGGTATCAAACGCTCGGCACACGTCTGGATGTGTCGCATACGGCCGCAACGCCGGTTGGCGGGTTGGTTGTTGCGACGGCTCGGGTGGTGGCTGTGAATGGACGAGAGATCACTTTCACGGTCGAAGTCCGCGACGACCTTGATGTCATCGGCGGCGGCACGCACACACGCGTTGCAGTCAACGTCGAGAAGTTTGAAGCTCGCGTGCAGCGGAAGGCAAGCGCTCTCAAGGCAAAACTTGGCGCCGCCATAGGGTGAGTAGCATTTCGCGTAAGCTGATCGCGCTGCCCGTCCAGCAGTGACGTTGTGTGACGAGGCTAGGGGCCCCGCCTGGACCCAGCCTGCTCAAGGCACGTATTGCATCGGCCAACAGGAAACCCCGCCGTGCAAATAACAGCGGCGGGGCCTAGATTGGGGCCAGCATGTTGGGCAGACGGGTGTTCAAACAGTTTTCTGCCACGTCAGTTTACTGAACTCTGTTGTGCAGATCGAATCACCGCTGTGGCACGCAGCCAGCACGCAGGATCACTCCTGATTGACGTCTATCATCCGCTCGGTTTGCTGTGTGCTCGGCCTTAAGCCGAACTTTTACGACGTATCAAGAGATACGCGTTGTAAGGTCATCGATGGGTGGGCAGCTCGTTCGCGATTGCCATATCCGGTTGTGCGTCACCTTTTAAGAACTACCCTATCACTGGGGCAGCCCGTCGAAAGAATGTACGCCTTACCAAAAATCGCACCCCGAGCTGTGGCCCCGCGACTCGGCGGGGCCGCATCGTCTAGCTGGTGGCGTCATGCTCCCTCCAAAAGTCACAGCCGGGCCAATAGCCATGGCGGGGATCGTGAGCGTCCGAGAGCGTCGTCCGGATCTCGCGCGTCGACGAAACCTGAGATGCTCACTGCGACAATGTGCGCGTCAGCGCGTAGAAAGTCAATGAAATTGCGATCAACTCTTTGATTGCCACATTGCAGACAATCACGCGCGTGTCGTCCGCGGTAGGACGAGGATGGCGCGCAAACCGGGCGCGTTATCTTCCAGACGGATCTCGCCATGATGTAAGCGCGCGACCGCCGCGGCAAGGCTGAGGCCCAGACCGGTGCCGGGCAGTGAACGAGATTTCTCAAGACGCACAAACCGTTTCAGTACCCGCGCGCGATCTTCAGGGGCGATACCAGGGCCACTGTCTTCGACCGAGATTTCAAGTGTGTCAGTTTTGGTCTGAATGCCGATGATAACGTCGGCCGGCGCGCGCCTAGTGTTGGGTGGGGTGTACTTTATCGCGTTGTCGATCAGATTTGCGATGGCCTGGCCGAGCAATTGGCGATTGGCTTTGATCGTGTGATTGGCTGATTGAACAACGCGGACGACGACCCGCAGGCGGGCATCTTCAGCCACGGGCATGTAGAGGTCCGCCGTGTCTTCGACGAGACGGCTTACATCTACGGCTTCGAAAGCCTCGGCGCCGACGCCTTGTTCCAGGCGCGCGACAAGAAGCATCGCGTTAAAGGTTTTGATGAGGCTATCGGCCTCCTCGATAATGCGTCCGAGGGCATCGCTTGTGAATTCCGTCCCGTGATCGGGGCGCAGTGCGTCCTCGGCGATGAGGCGCAGGCGGTTCAGCGGCGTGCGCAGATCGTGCGCGATGTTGTCAGTGACATCGCGCAGCGCCTGCATCAGCTCTTCGATGCGGGCGAGCATACCGTTGAGGTTATCCGCCATCTGATCGATTTCATCACGCGAGGCGTCGCGTGCTATGCGTTGCGAGAGATCACCCGTCATGATCGCGCGGCTAGTTGTCGTGATCGCACCGACGCGCGAGAGCAACTTGCGGCGCGCGTGCAGACCGAAGCCAAACGCTCCGATCGCAATTGCGACTGTGCCGGCAAGGGCGATCATCTGTATCGTCCGCGCAAGGCGTTGCTGGTCGTCGATGTCGTGGGCGAGCAGCAATTCAGCCGTGCGGCCATCGGCGAGCGGGATCAAAGCGCGACGGCCGGCAGCCAGATGCGAGCGGCCGGTTCGGGTGTCGGTGTAGGTGAAGACGGTGCGATCAGTGGTGGACGAGATGTCAGTCATTGCGATGCTCCCGCGGGGAGCGGCGTCGCTGATTGCAAGGCCATAGCGTGTTTGTGCACCGGCGGCTGTGCGGCGATCAAGATGGCGCGTAAGTGCGTCGAGGCCATCACTGGTGAAGACGGCGCGAGCCTCGGCGAGTTCAGCGTCGAGGGCGTCAAGTGTGCGCTCGGATAGCGTACGGTTGGCTGCTGCGCCGATGAGTGCAATGAGCAACGAAAGCATCACGGCGATGCCTGCAACGGCGGCCAGCGTCACACGCAGTGGGAGCGAGGAGGCAAGTTTCATGTCAGGCCCCGCCTTTCTCATCAGGCCCCGCCTTTCTCATCAGGCTCCGCCAGCGCGCATGATGTATCCCGCGCCGCGGACGGTGTGGAGCAAGGGCGTGTCGAAGCCTTTGTCGATTTTGCTTCGAAGGCGGGAGATATGCACGTCGATGACATTGGTCTGCGGATCGAAATGATAGTCCCAGACATGCTCAAGCAGCATTGTGCGCGTCACCACTTGGCCTGCGTGACGCATCAGGAATTCGAGCAAGCGGAATTCGCGCTGCTGTAAATCCAAGATGTTTGCTCCCCGCGAGACGCGGCGCGCAAGGCGGTCGAGAACGAGGTCGCCGACGACGTAACGCGTCGTCTGTTCCTCGGGCGCGGCCCGGCGGGCGAGCGCATCGACCCGTGCGATCAGTTCGGAGTAGGCAAACGGTTTGGTCAAGTAATCGTCGCCGCCGGCCCGCAGACCCTTCACGCGGTCGTCGACCTGCGCGAGGGCCGAAAGAATAAGAACAGGCGTGCGGTCGGGCTTGGCGCGCAGGCCCTGGACGATCGAAAGACCATCGCGCTTGGGCAACATACGATCAATGAGCAAAACGTCGTAGCCGCCAGCATCAGCCAGAATGAAACCCGTGTCGCCATCGTTGGCCACGTCAACGGTATGGCCGGCCTCGCGCAAAGACTTGGCAAGGAAGGCTGCGACGTCGGCGTCGTCTTCAATGACGAGAAGGCGCATTGTGCCCTGTGAGTGACGAGTTCTAGCGATTGACCAGCAAGCATTGGGAATAAAAAGCAAGCATTGGCCGGAGCAAGTATTGGTCTTAAACGCATTCGGGGCGAGACGGATGATGCCCGGCCCACCCCGATTTAACATTTACAGCTAACAGAACGTGACGGTTCAGCCCTTCTTAATTTTGATTGGAATGTAGCGCGCTGCTTCGCCGGATTTGACACGCAACATAACGACCGCACGGCCCTGTTTTTCGGCATCTTCGAGAGCTTTGGTGACATCGGCCGGGCTCTTCACAGCTTGGCCGAAGACGTCGAGGATGACATCTCCCGCCTTGAGGCCCTTTTGAGCGGCGTCCGAAGTGCCGACCACGTCAGTGATCAGCACGCCGTCACGCACGGCTTTAGACTGGGTTGAGCCAGGCGCTGCCAGTGTCAAACCAAGGCTCGACAGCTCCGTGTTGTTGTTGGCTGGCTTCGACGGTTCAGCCTTTGCTGGCACCGTCTGGGCGCCACTCGCGTCCTTGAAATCCCCAAGCTTGACTGTCACCGTCTCTGGCTTGCCACCGCGGATAATGCCGACGGCGATTTGTGAGTTCGGCGCATAACCGGCAATCTTGCGGGCGAGATCGCGGCTGTCGGCAATCTTCGTGGTGTCGACCGTCAGGATGGTATCGCCATCCTTCAGGCCCGACAGTTGCGCTGGACCACCCGGTGTCACCGCGCCGACAATAGCGCCCCGTGCTTCGGGCAGGTTCAGCGCGGCGGCCGCGTCGTCATCGACGTTTTGGATCTGCACACCGAGCCAGCCACGGCTAACAGTGCCGCCTGATTTAAGCTGGTTCACGATCTCTTGTACCGTGCGGTAGGGGATCGCAAAGGCAATGCCGACGTTGCCGCCGGAGGGTGAATAGATCGCCGTGTTTACGCCAATGACTTCGCCATCAAGGTTGAAGGTTGGTCCGCCAGAGTTGCCACGATTTACGGCCGCATCGATCTGGATGAAATCGTTGAGCGCCGCTGAGCCGTCGAGATCACGCGACATAGCCGAGACAATGCCGGCTGTGACCGTGCCGCCAAAGCCGAACGGGTTGCCGACGGCTACCACCCAATCGCCAACGCGCGGGTCCTTCTTGGCGAAGGGAACGGCTGGGAAAAGCTTGTCACTCTTGATTTTGAGCAAGGCTACGTCGGTACGCGCATCTGAGCCGATGAAGTCGGCTTCAAATTTCTGCTTGTTGTCGAAGGTGATGACGTACTTCGAGCCGTTCTCGACCACGTGGTTGTTGGTGACGACATAACCGTCCTCAGAAATCACGAAGCCAGAGCCCATCGAGGTCGGCGGCAGCTGACCTTGGCCGCCTGGATTTCCAGGGCCACCTGGACCGCCGGGCAGGCCTTTGCCGAGGAAGTCTTCAAAAAACTTGCGGTATTCCTCTGGGATCGATTCTGGCAAGCGTGGGACGCCCCGCGGGGGCTGGCTGCGCCCGGCCGCGCCTTGAGCGACGCGCGCGCTGCCGGTGACCTGAATAGACACGACTGACGGTTTTACTTTGTCCGCAAGGTCGGCAAACGTGGTCGGTGCGCCGCGGCCGGGGGCGACCTGCGCCTGCGCCACGCCACCGAGGCCCAACAGCGGCAAGGCCGGGAGGGCAAACGCGCCGAGGCCGAAAATGGCGACGGCTGCGATACGATGTTTGGCTCTGATCATTTGGGCGTCTCGGGTTCCGGTGGCGGTCAAGGATCGGGTTTTGGCCCGAAGCCGTGAAGCCATCCTGGCGCATCGTGGCTTACGTAGACCTTTCACATGCATTAAATCTTGGTAATGTGTCGCCTGTGCCCAGATTTTTGTCAGCGATGTTGTTGCTTGTTACCCTTCTGAGCCTTGCGCCTCCGCCAGGGCGCGCCAGGGCGCAGGAGGCAGGACGTGTTCGCACAACGCCGGTTGCCGTGTTCGGTGCTGATGACCGCGTTACGTTGCCGGCCAAATATACCCGCGAGCAGAACGCAATCGGCTTGCTGATCGATATGCGCACACGCTCGGTGTGCACGGCGTTCTGTGTTTCGGAGGCCATGATCGCGACCGCCGGACATTGCCTCTTCAAAACTGCTGGCGAGCGCAAACCGCGGCTGACGGACTTCTGGTTCGCCCGCAATTACGATCAAGTGCGGGACCTGACCCGCATTGCTGGACATGACACCGGATCAGCTGCGCAAAATGTGCTTGCGGGTTCTATGGCCCTGAAGGTTTCGCCGCCGATCGACGCGTCGAGCGATTGGGCGCTGGTGCGCCTCGCACGGCCGGCATGTACCAGTGTACTCGATCTCGCGCCGATGACCCAGGAGGCCGCCATACGCGAATCACGTGCTGGGCGCGTATTTCAGATTGCTTATCACCGGGATTTCACGCTTTGGCGGCAAGCCTATTCTCGACCGTGTGAGGTGGAACGCGCGTTCCCTGGAGTCAAGTCCCTGACGATCGCTGCGGATTTCAAAGCGCCCGATGCAATCCTACTTCACACGTGCGACACCGGTGGCGCTTCTTCGGGATCTCCGGTTCTCGTCGAGCCGGAAGGGCGGGAAAACGGGGGGCGGCCAAAGGTCATAGGGATTAACATCGGCACCTATGTGCAGTCGCGAAATTCCGTCGATGCGAGAGGGTCGACGCCGAAGCCTGAAGCGATCGCCAACACGGCGGTTTCGGTTGCAAGTTTCATTGATCGCTTAGCCTCATTCAAAGCGTCGACAATCATCAACTCGGCGGCAGGGATTCGCGATTTGCAGGACAGATTAAAGGCGCTTGGCCATTATGACGGCGCGCTCGACGGTAGTTATGGATCCGGCCTGCAGCGCGCCATTGAGGCTTACGAAATAGCCAACACACTGCCCGTATCCGGTGCCGCGACACAGGCGCTTAATGAGCGTCTCAAAAACCGCCATTAGGCCGCGGTGTGATTGATATCTGACTTGGAGACAGTTGGAGCGGCAGACGTACTGCCGCTCCAGATTGAGGCATCCATCAATGCTTCGCGGCAGACTTTTTGGCACCGGCGGCGAGGGCTGCCTTTACCTTCGGCGGAAGCAGGACGGTGTCAATGACGTGGATCGTTCCATTGGTGGTCGTAATGTCTGTCTTCACAACGGTCGCGCCGGAAACCTTCACGCCTTTCGACTTATCGACGATGATCGACGAGCCTTCGACTGACTTCAATTTGTAGGTCGCAGCTTTTGGCTTGACGATGCGAGCCGCCGGATAGTCACCGGAGACGACGTGATAGGTCAAAATCGAGGTCAGCGTCTTCTTGTTTTCGGGCTTTAGCAAACTCGCAAGCGTTGCGGGTGGCAGCTTCTTGAAAGCGTCGTCGGTCGGCGCGAACACAGTGAACGGGCCTTTGCTCTTCAGTGTCTCGACGAGGCCCGCCGCTTTCACAGCTGCGACGAGCGTATTAAAAGAGCCAGCTTTTACGGCGGTGTCGACGATGTCCTGGGCGGCGGCCCAGGTGGCTGTGCTGGCGAGAACGGCAGTTGCAAGGGCCGCGCGCTTCAAGATGGAAAGCATTTCATACTCCGGTTGTGTTGGGCAGTGCGGAGCGGTGTACGGGTGTGCCGACCGACGGATCGACATAGGAGGCGCCATTCATGGTCACAAATAAATGACCACTCAGTTGAAGTCCGATCGCGTGAGGATGGTTCTGAATGGAATTCCGGCGGCAGCAAAAGCCTCGGCCGCGCCTTCCTGACGATCCACGCAGGTGAGTACACAGACGACTTCAGCACCTTCGGCGCGCACAGTTTCTATGGCTTTCAGTGCTGAGCCACCGGTGGTCGTGACATCTTCAAGAATTGCTACACGCTTGCCGGAGAGTGTTTCACCTTTGATCAGCCCCTCGACAAGGCTCTTGGTGCCGTGATCCTTCGTCTGTTTGCGGATGAAGAAGGCCGGCAAATTTTGACCCTCGGCGTGGCTGATGGCGGCAACGGAAGCTGCAAGCGGGATGGCGCCGATTTCCAATCCGCCAACAGCGTCAATGTCGTCATCCTTCAAGGCGTCTATAATAAGTAGCGCCAACAGGTGAGCGCCTTGCGGGTCCATCATTGTCGGCTTGAGATTGAAGTAGAAGTCTGACACGCGGCCCGAAGCGAGCCGGATCTCAACGCCGGTACCATAAGAGCGGCGTCGAATGAGCTCGATCAATCGCGTGCGGGCGGCTGCAGGTGTTATGGCACTCGGCATGTCTCGCGTGTCCAGTCTCGTTGGGCCGAAGATGCTTCTAGGTCTGGCCGTTGCAAAGTGGCGTGGCAAGACGCCGGAACGATCAAGCTGTCAAGCTATTGACCGAGCTGCGCTGCAAAAGAACGATCATCCGTCGCCGAGACGATCCGAGTATTCGGTTCGAGACCTGATGCTTGGTCCGTGACGGCCGGCGAACTAGAGAGCATTCCGTTCTCATAGAAGCGGAATGCGATCCAAAAGTCCTCGTTTTGACTCACTTTCTACGACGAACTGGTGTCCGCTTCGTCGCAAAATGCCCTAGATCCAGCCTTGCAGTTCGCGCCGAACGATCGATTCAATCATGCGCATGCCATCGTTGCTGTCATTGAGACAGGGGATGTAACTGAACTGCTCGCCGCCCGCGTGCATGAAGATTTCGCGGTTTTCAACATCGAGCTCCTCGAGCGTTTCGAGACAGTCGGCTGAGAAACCGGGTGCGATCATGACAAGGTTTTTAACCCCGCTTTTCGCAAGCTCTTCGACGGTCTTATCCGTGTACGGCTGCAGCCATGGGTCGTTACCAAACCGCGACTGAAACGTCGTCACCCAAGTCTCTTTTGACCAGCCGAGTTTTTCACGGAGGAGGCGTGAAGTCTTCAAGCACTGGCAATGGTATGGGTCGCCTTTGAGTAGGTATTTTTGCGGCATGCCGTGGAACGTTGCGAGCAGCCGGTCCGGTCGCCACGGCAGACCTTTCAAGTGCGTCTCAATTGAGCGGGCTAATGCATCGATATAGGCTGGGTCGTCACAGTATTGTGGCGTGACGCGCACGGCCGGCTGCCAGCGCAGTTTCATGAGCGACCGAAACGCCTCATCGCAAGCCGTCGCGGTCGTCGCGGCTGCGTAATGGGGATAGAGCGGCACCAGCAAAATCCTCTCGCAGCCCTGCTCCTGGAGGGCTTTGATGCGATCCTCCGTTGAGGGGTTGGCATAGCGCATGGCGAAATCGACGATCACTTTGTCACCACCAAGGGACGCTGCGAGTTTTTCCGCTTGGCTGCGTGTAATGGTCTTAAGTGGGCCTTCGTTGCGTTCGTTGTTCCAAATGGAGGCGTAGTCCTTGCCTTTTTTGCCGGGGCGCACCGTCAGGATGATGAGGTTTAGAATCGGCCACCAAATGAGCCGAGGCACCTCGATTACGCGGCGATCGGACAAGAACTGCTTCAAGTAACGCCGCATGGACCAAAAATCCGTGGCGTCGGGCGTGCCGAGGTTGAGGAGAAGAACACCAACCTTTCCATGGGGCACAGCAGGGTGATCTACAGGCCAATGAGCCGGTTTGGTAGTCACTTGCGGCGTTTGCTCAAGGGTGTCGTGCGGCATAGGCGGAACCTGGGCGAACGGAGTGGTCTACTGGATCTATACGCATGCCACGGCCATTTGGTGTCATGGCGCCTGTCGCCGCATGCAGGTGCGTTCAGCAGCCCTTTCTCACCTATAGCGCGACGCTTGTCATACATGAGGTGCATGTTGGGTAGCGTCGCGCTTCGCCAGCGGGGTAAAATTCGTCAAAACACCAGCCCATTGCGCTGGATGATAGCGTTGAGTTCACCCCAGAAAAAATCTGCGCCAGCGTAGCCAACAATGCGACCGGCTTCGCGGCCGTTGGCGATCAAGATGAACGTCGGCGTGTAGGCGAGGCCGCCGATGCCTGATAGCCGCGGGTCGCCCCGACGGAGGCGAGTCAGGGGCGCGGCAAGGCCCTCAGAGCTCTTGGTATAGCCGCCCGAAACCTCACGGTCCCACTTGCGGCAATAGCCGCAACCGGGTGCGTCAACCATGATCAGCGTGGTGCGGCCAGCGAAGCCTCTAGGCTCTTCGGCTTTTAGGAGTGGTGCAAAAAAGCTGAGCAGCAAAGCCGCCAGGGTCAGTCTCGCAAGTGCGGCATGGGGAGTTTGCATCGAGGTTGTCACATAGAGAAACTGGTGCCGCAACCACAGGACGCGGTTGCGTTAGGGTTGCGGATCTTGAACGCGGCGCCGATCAGATCATCGACGAAATCAATTTCCGAGCCGGCCAGATATTCAAGCGACATGGGGTCAATCAGAACCTGCGCGCCCGCCCGCTCCAAGACCGTATCCCCGGTAGCCCGTTCGGTCGTCAGGTCGAATTTGTACTGAAACCCAGAGCAGCCGCCGCCTTCAACCGTCACACGCAAGGCTGTGCCAGCGACTTCACCAGCGGCGATCTCGGCAATCCTGCGTCCAGCCCGTTCCGTTAAGGTAACGGTGTGGATGGCAGCAATGGCGCTAGTGGTCATGATCTTCTCCCGGTCGGCCGATTTCGACGCGGCGGCACAGTAAACAAATAAGCGGCGGCGAAAGAATGTCAAAGGGGGTGTCGCCGCGTGTTGTCTCACCAAGTGATCTCAATCGGCGGAACACAGCAGGTACCTGAATTGGAACATTTACCGTGCGTCTCAGGGTGAAGCAGCGTGTAGTTGACACTTTACGCTTAATACGTACAATAAAGCCTTGTGAAGCAATGATTAAATGCTCGTTTACTGTAAGGCTTAGGCTGAACTTAATGGTGTTCAGCTACGGTCACCTCGGGTCCTGAATTGTGTAATGAGTGTCATGACCGACCAACCTCTGAGAGCGCGAGCGCGCTTTGTACTAGGCCCTGACGGGTCACCGTTAACTGTCGCGGATCTTCCGCCACAGAATACGAAACGCTGGGTCATCCGGCGAAAAGCTGAAGTCGTCCTCGCAGTGCGTGGCGGCTTGTTAAGCCTCGAAGAGGCTTGCGAGCGCTATAAGCTGACTGTTGACGAGTTCCTGTCCTGGCAGCGTTCCATCGACCGTCATGGCCTTCCCGGCCTGCGGGCGACGCGTATCCAAGATTATCGCGGCTGAGCGGCGGGTCTCGATTCCACGTGTTCTGGCGGCTACCGTTTTGCGGTCACTGCTGCCGTAACCTGTGGTGTTGAACCGACGTTTGGTGAAGCGGCGTTCGGTGAAACTTTGACGGCTGAGGCCGCTGACGACACCTGCGCAGCTACAGTCGCGACGCGCTTCTTCTTCTGCGGCTTCCTCTCGGCGACGGGGGGTGGCGGTGGTGGCGGACGCACGACGCGTGCCTCGCAGCTGGTTTTACCAATGCCCCAGGCGAGCACGTCCTTTTCCATGGCTTGAGCAAGATCCGGCAATAACTTGCCGGGTTGAACCGTCAAGCGGGTGGAAATGTCGGATTCGCGTGTCAATGATATGCGATAGGCGCGCGAACCACGCGGGTTTGCAACACCTGCGTCATTCTCGAAAATCGTGATCTCAGTTGACCCGCCACTGCTTGGCGGTGGTGCGTCGGCTGAGAAAACGTGCGAGCCTTTGAGCGGCCCATCCGTGCTAAACCAGCAGGTCAGGGCTTTACTGGCAATGCGACTGTAGACTTCGGTCACGCTGCCGCTCAGTGTTGGCGTGTTGCCGATGGTTGCGAGCTCTGGAAGGCTTGCTGTGGCAATCCCTCCAGCAGGTGCAGACACCACCAACGCCGTTGGCGCAATACCACCGCCAGCGCACCCTCCGAGGGCTGCACTTAGGCTAAAAATGAGCATGGCCGACTTGGGCGTCACCGTGGCGTTTCACTCGTGGTTCCGGAGATCGTTGGATTACTAACCGAGCCGACAGTCGCTGTCGACCGGCAACCGTCTGGCGATGCACTTAAACAAACGCCTTGGCGGCTCCTCCCGATCAAAGGGCCAATCCATTAAAGGGACTGGCCTTCGACCTCGCGGGCCAGCTCGTCGTGCATCTGTTTTGCGCCTTCGGCGTAGGGATGCACCTCCAGGAGCTTCTTGACCGCGGCAAGCGCGCCCTTCTTCTGGCCAATTTCCTTGAGGATCTGGGCTACGCCTTCCAGCGCTTTGTAATGGTTCGGATCCAGCGCCAAGACACGTCGTAGGTCTCCGATGGCTTGCTCGAAGCGGTTTTCAGCAAAGTGGTGATAGGCGCGGCGGTTCCAGCCTTCTGCATAATCAGGTGCAAGTTCTACGGCGGCATCCAACAACTTTAGGGCCAACACGGGCTTTTTGCCCTGGTTTGCAATTGCCGCGCGTTCCATGAGCAGATGAACAGTGTCGCTGCCGGAGGCTTGCCAGAGCCGCTCAATACTTTGAGCAACCGTCTTGGCCGACGCTTCTGATTCAGCCGTTGCCAGATACGCGTACAAATCAGCAAGCGCTTTTTCTCGCTCGGCAGGCGTGCGCGGCTGCAGCACTGCGATCGGTGGTGGCCCCTTTTTCTCGGGTGCTTTTGTCTGCGCACCGCTTTTAGGAGCGGGTGATGCGCTTTTAGGATCGGCCCCTTTGGGATCGGCGTTCGGCGCACCTTCTTTTTTCGGTGCATCCGGGCGCGATTGCGGGGCCTGCGGCCCGGGCGCTGCATCAGGCGGCCTTGATTGCTGCGCTATCGCACTTGATGGGACCATCAGTGCGGCAAGAATGGACGCGACTGACAAGGATTGTGACAGCTTAAGATGCTTGGCCATGGGGTAACATAGCGCTCCTCTGCGCGACGTCAAAGCCGAATTGCCGCAAGGTAAAGACGAGAACGCCCAGCCGATCGCGTGATCGCCGGGCGCCCAAGCCGGAGGCGGAAAAGTCCGCCGTGCTCCAAATGGTACGCTCGATACAGCCCGATGTGCTCGGCGTCTGCGAGATCGGCCCGGAAAAGGATGTGACCGATCTCCAGGAACGACTCAAGG
>JANNXS010000337.1:0-8757 GCA_031409695.1 Hyphomicrobiaceae bacterium | reverse complement strand
CCCCTAACAAGTCCGTGCCCCTAACAAGTCCGTGCCCCTAACAAGTCCGTGCCCCTAACAAGCCCTGTGCCCCAAAGACGTCACGAAAGCACGCCATGAGCAGATCGCGCCCAGCCGTAATGACCATGACTGACCGTGCCTCGGAACGCGTTCGATCGATCATGGCCTCGAAAGGCGCAGATGTTGTCGGCCTCAAGGTCGGCATCAAGAAAGGCGGTTGTGCCGGGATGGAATATACGATGGAGTGGGCGACCAGCATTGGTAAGTTCGACGATGTCATCGAGAAAAATGGCGCCAAGGTCATCATCGACCCAAAAGCGATTATGTACCTGCTCGGCACGGAAATGGACTTCAAAACTGAGAAGCTGTCGACCCAATTCGTTTTCAACAATCCGAACCAACAAAGCGCATGCGGCTGCGGCGAGAGCGTCAACTTGCTGCCGGTAGATAAAAGCCGTTTGGAACCGGCCTAGTCACCGGCCGCTGGTTGTCGATGGTGCGCGTTGAACTGACGAGCCGCTCCTGGCGTAACAGGAAGGGTTGCCTTCGACGTAACACAATGAGCCGCCTCTGGCGCAACAAGCAAGTGTGCCCTACAGACGATGACGAAGAGCCCGACCGCTGATATCGTTAACCTGTCGCTCTGGCCTTTTGCCGGTGGCGTTTCTCGCAAATGCTGTTTTCGAGCCAAAGTAGGACTGCGCCCATGACACTTGATGTGATCACCCTCGTCGCGCTGGTGATCGCGGCGGTAGTGTTTATGCGCTTGCGCACCGTTGTCGGTCGACGGACCGACGATGACGAGGCCCGCATTGAGCGCTTTCGCAGCCAACGCGCTGCCCAGAACCAAGTGCCGCCCAATGACGGCAAGGTGGTGACGCTGCCGCGCCGGGAACCTGTGCCAGCGGAAGCGCAATCCCGCGAGGCAACGGCCGATCGAGATCTGCGTATGACCAAGTTTGCCAGCGGCAACGCTCAGATCGCCCGCGGGCTGATCGACATTGCCAATCGCGATGCCGTTTTCGATCCTGTCGAGTTTATGAAGGGTGCCCGCGCCGCCTATGAAATGATCGTCATGGGTTTTGCCGAGGGCAATCGCAACTTGCTGCACGACCTGCTGAGCCCAGAGGTGTTTGCGGGCTTTGCTCAGGTGATCCACAATCGGGAAGAGACGCGTCAAAAAGTCGAACAAAGCTTCGTTGGCATCACATCGGCTGAAATGGTCGAGGCCGAACTGGTCGGCACGTCGGCCCAGGTGACGGTGCGCTTTGTCAGCGAGCTGATTTCCGCGGTGCTCAACAGCGCAGGCGAAGTTGTTTCCGGCGATCCCAAGCGCATCAAGGAAGTGACTGATATCTGGACCTTCGCGCGCGATGTCAGCGGGCAGAACCCGAACTGGCGTCTGGTCGCCACGCAAGCGGCCAGCTGAGCCCACGTATGAGATGGCCAACGTTCGTCCAGCTGTTTGCCCTCGGTACCTTGTCCGCAACAACCGCCGCGCAACCGGTGCCTACTCCCCGCAAGCCAACTCTAATGTCTCAAGACCAAAGCCCGCCGAAGCGGCTGAGCGACGCGCGGTTCGAGGCGGTCACGTTCGCAGCACTGCCAGGCTGGTCAAACGATGACCACCTGGCAGCGTTCGGAGCATTTCTAAAATCCTGCCGCCGGTTGGTCGCGCTGGCGTCAAAACGTGATGCAAAACCCGGCAAAACACGCGATCTGGTAGGCCTGAAAGAGGCCCCGCTGCTTCAGGCCCCGCTGCTTCAGGCCTGCATGGCCGCGCTTGCCGCGGAAGGGAGGGTTCTTACCGTCGCCCTCGCGCGTCGCTTCTTTGAACAGCACTTCCAACCGCATCGCGTGCAGCAGTCGGGGCCGGCTGGCCTCCTGACCGCGTATTACGAGCCGCTGCTTGATGGATCGCGGATCCGCAACGCTGGTTTTACGGCCCCACTGTACCGCCGCCCGCCCGATCTGGTGAACCTCGTCGAGGAAGCGCGCCGGGGTGCGGTTGGCGCGCAATTGACCCATGCGCGCAAAACGTCCGCAGGCTTCGTTCCCTATGCCACCCGCGCCGAGATCGACCAGGGCGCCTTAAAGGGCCAGGGGCTGGAGCTATTATATCTGGCTGACCCGGTAGATGTGTTTTTTCTGCAGATCCAGGGCTCCGGCCGCATCCGTCTGCCGGACGGTACGCTGATCCGGGTGAGCTATGACGCCAAGAACGGCCACCCCTATACTTCGATCGGCCGTCATCTGATCGACACCGGGGTTATCGATGCCGGTCGCATGTCGTTGCAGGCCCTATCGGCTTGGCTAAAGGCCGACCGCACGCGGGGTGAAGGTGTGATGAGGCAGAACAAGTCGTACGTGTTCTTCCGCGAGCTCATGGGCGAGCAGGCGGCCGCGCCGCTTGGTGTCCTCGATATACCTCTGACCAGCGGGCGCAGCATGGCCGTTGATGCGGGACACCACGCGCTTGGCCTGCCGATTTATGTGACAGCGCCGTTGCTGACCCATGCGGGGAACAAGGATGGTTTTCATCGGCTGATGATTGCGCAGGATGTGGGTTCGGCAATCCGCGGTCCAGAGCGCGGCGACCTTTTCTTTGGTTCGGGTGATGATGCGGCGCGCATCGCTGGCGTGACCAAACATCCCGGATCGTTCTTTGTGCTGTTACCGGCAGCTCACGTGTCAGCCGGCTTGAAGTCTTCGGCAGGTGATCAACCGACAGGGGCATTGCAGGTGCCGCCGCCTGGGCAGAAACCGACCAAACCATGACGCGACGCCCAGGTTCAATGACTCCAGGTTCACTGACACCCGACGAGGAGGCACTCTGGCGTCACGTGATCGACCGTGTGCCGCCACTACAGCGGGCCCGCTCAACCCCAGTCGCGTCCGCCCCAAAAGTGCAGCCTCCCGTCCCAGTTCGTGGCCCGCCTCGTGTTTCAGCTGATGATATCCCAGTCGCCGTTGCTCCAGCCAGTGTTGTTCCTGGCTTGCCGGCGCCGCGTCGCTGGCAGCCGCTCGTCACGACGCCGACGCCCCGGCCGCAGGTGACGCCGAGCCTCGATGGCTTTGACCGTAAACGCTTAAAGCGCATCGCGACGGGGCGCATCGAGATCGAAGGCCGCTTGGATTTGCATGGCTTGCGCGAGAACGAGGCACATCTGCGCCTGCGTGGGTTCCTGCGCCAGGCCCACCAGCAAGGGCGCCGTACTGTGCTCGTCATCACGGGCAAGGGTCGTGATGACGATGATCCCTATGCGCCATATGATTTTGGGGCCGACCGCGCGCCGCGTGGCGTGCTGAAGCGCAACGTGCCGCGCTGGCTGAGCGAACCTGACCTCTCCGGCATCGTTGTCTCGTTCACAACGGCGCATGTACGCCACGGCGGCGACGGCGCGCTCTACGTGCATCTGCGCCGCGCATGATAGATAACGCACCCTTGGCCAGATTATGAGGCGCACATGTCTCGAACACTCACGTTGCTTCGCCACGCCAAGTCATCACACGAGGATGTACGGCTGGCCGATATTGATCGACCTCTGACCGACCGTGGCCGGAGTGATGCACCGCGTGTCGCCGCCTGGATGAAGGCTGAGGCGATCGTGCCCGATCTTGTGCTCTGCTCAACCTCGGTGCGCACGCGGCAAACGCTTGGGCTGATAGCCTCTGCCTGGCCAAAGAAGGTGACAACCCGGTTTGAGGCGAAGCTCTATCATGCGGAGGCTCAGCTGCTGCTGGCCAGGGCGCGGGCGTTATCGGCTGACGTGCGCCATGTGCTGTTCGTTGGGCACAACCCGGGTTTCCACGATCTGGCTCTGCGTCTTGTCGGCGCGGGAGATGATGGTTTGCGGGCGTCGCTCGCGGAAAAATATGCGACCTGCGGCTGCGCGGTGTTTGTCTTTGATGTCGTGGGCTGGGCCGACGTGGCCGTCAGGGCCGCAACACTGACCCATTGGATGACGCCAAAGCGTCTGGCTTGAGCGCAAAATAGGCCTGAGCTCTTGCTTGATCACCGGCCGCGTGGCCAGTCCGCATACAGGGCTTCGAGCGCGAGCGCGCGCGCATCGGCCTCAAGCCCAACGCGGCGCAACGCCCGGATCGCATCGCCGAGACCAATGAGATGCGATTTGTCCGGACCATCCGAGCCGATCGTGCGCATGACCAGCAGCGCGGTGCGTCCGATCTCGCCCCGGCGAGCTGCTTCTTGCAGTTGCGGCAACGTGCCGGTTTCGGGCAGGAAGCCCGCGGTCGGCTGCTGCGTGCGGTTGGCCGTTTCCCAAAGCGGGATCGGCACGTTCACGTCGAGCGCATCCAAGACAGTCACAAGCCGATGCAAGGCCACCGGCTCAAACCGCCCCTGACGCGCGAGACCATCGACGGCCGCAAGAGCACCGTCAGAAACGCGCTCCGTCCGCGGATCGGCGATGTCGACGAGCGCAAGCCACGCCTGCGCCTCGGGTTGCCCCGACACGAGTTGACGCGCACGGGCGAAGTCGCCGGCCGCGATGGCGGTTTCGATGGCAACAACTGAAACTCCGGCGCCAAGTTGGGGGGCGCCAAGTTGTGGGGTGACAATTGGGGGACCAGTCTCGGGCCCCGATCGACCAGTCGTGAGCGAGCCGATAGTCGCGAGCGGGCGTGCCAAGGTGCGTGCCATCACGAGCCCAAAGCCCGAACGCCGCGCATCGTCGATCAATTGACGTGCGATCTGCAACTTGCGGGCGCCGTCGGGTTCAGCCGCCATCGATTTAAACAACGCGGCCCGCCTGAAAAAGGGGTCTGACCCGGCGTTGGCCGGCAGTTTCAGCGTGGCATAGACCTCAGCCAGGCCTTCGGGCGCGAGGGCATGGCTGGCCGCCGCTGCTTCAGCCGCGCTCAGCGTCAAGCGTGGGTCGGTGTTGTCGGCATTGGCGATTGCACTCAACAACGCCGGCTCCGCACGTGTCAGCACCGCCTGCGGATCGACACTGCCGAGCAACTCCAGCAGACGGTATTCGAGCACCGACAGTCGTTTCGGATAGGACAGCTTAACGTCCTTCGGCGCAGCCCCGTTTTTGCCAGCTCTGCCAGCCCCGATGGCGTCCATCACTTGCAAGGCAAACGGCGCTTCAACTTCGTCCTCACGCGCGAGATCAGCTGCAAGGCCAGCGCCGGCTGTGTTGCCTTGTACAGCTGCGCAGTAGCCCGATAGGACGTGCACCTCGCCATTGAGCAATTTCGGCAGAGTACTGCGTTTTGCCGCCAACCGCCTCGTTCCCTCGCACGCCTTTGCACTGTCACCATCCGACAGCGCCAGGCGGATCGAGAAAGCCGTGATCAGGGGATCATCCGGCGCGGCCGTCGCGCGAGCAAGGCGCTCGTTCATCGCCCCCGTCAGCCCCGAGCGGTAGAGCGCTTCGAGTTGAAGAGCGAGGTAGTGGCTCGGCCCTTGCCCACCCGCCGGCGGGTTTGCATCGGCCGTCAGTAGGCGCGTCCAAAGACCATGCAACGCCAACGATTTCGGCGGCACATCAAGCGGGCCAACGAGGGCTTCAAGTTGGCGCATATCAACGCCGCGCCATAGTTCTTGCGACACAGCTTTGGTCGCGCTGGCCGGCCGCTGTTGGGAGGACTGGACGCCGATGATGGACAAGGCTGGGCTGGACAAGGCTGGGCGGGGCGATAGCATTGATGGGTTTTGCAGCACTTGTGCAGGCACTGGCGGCTGTTGCGCGGGATCGATTGGCGGCAACTCCACGCTTTCGATTTTTGGCGAGCCCGGCTCAACTGTTGACGGGCGGAAGTACGGTCGGCTGCCATGGGGCTGAGAGACCCCCGGCTGGAGCTGTCCCGGTGGTGCAGGAAACGGTGGCGCACCGTAAGGCCGGTTCAAGTCGCCTGGCTCAACACTGGGTAACGCTGGCGGCGGGGGCGGTGCCAGCTGACGGTTGCGGGCCGCTCGCTCGTCCTTCTCCTTGAAGGGTTGCCAATCGCTCTGGGCAAAGGCCTGATCGCTGAGGCTGCTCAATGCCAGTGTTGCCAATGCGAACGCCGCAATCGCTGTGCATTTGCGCAGACTTGGCATTGCGGTGGTCGGCATAAAAGTTCTGGCCTTTTTCAGACGAGCCCAAACCGCCTGTTGGTCGTGTGTCGACCGGCAAGGGTGGCTATTTGCGCTGCTTCACGCCGGGTACCGACGTGGTCACCTCACGCGGTACAGGCTCGAAGTACTCAGACAACACATAAAGGCCGCCGAAAGCGACACCGCCGAGCAGCCCCGTGATGAACAAAAATCGAAAGAGGCTCGGCATGTGGCGCTGCTGCTCCTGCAAGTGTATGTTGGCTACTCACCTTGGCGCCATTATGACCCGTCTTAGGCGAGAACCCAAACTCGAGCCCAGACCCGGTGACGCCGGTCGGAAGCGAATGGACCAGACCTGCAAGTGAAGCCGACGGCGCAAACATCTGAAATCGCAGGTCCGGAACTGGTCTCAGCCCCGGCAAACACGCCTGTTTCTGCGTTGGACGGGCTGACATTGCCGCCGCCGGTTTTGAGTGTCACCTCAGCCGAATCACCTCGTCTTGCCGTGCCGGTCGACGTGCCCGTTGCCGTACCGGTAGACGTAACGGTGTCTGATATGGAAAAACGCATTGCCGACGGCTTGGGGCGTCGCTCCATTGTTCTGGTCGGCCTGATGGGGTGCGGCAAGACCTCGGTCGGGCGCAAACTGGCGCAACGGCTTTGGCTGCCGTTCGTCGATGCGGACGAAGAGATCGAACGGGCTGCTGACAAAAGCATTCCCGAGATCTTTGAAGAACACGGTGAACCCTATTTCCGCGATGGTGAGCGTCGGGTCATCGCGCGCTTGTTGCGCTCTGGTCCCCAGGTGCTCGCGACCGGCGGGGGCGCCTTCATGAGCGAGGTGACACGCGAGGCGATCAAAGCCGCTGGCGTGTCCGTCTGGCTGCGAGCCGACCTGCCGCTGCTGATGCGGCGCGTCTCGCGCCGGTCGAACCGGCCATTGTTGAAATCGCCAGACCCCGAGGGCACCATGCGCCGGTTCATGGCGGTGCGATATCCAGTCTATGCGCTTGCCGATGTACCGGTCGACAGCCGCGACGTGTCGCACGAGGTCATGTCCGACGCAGTCATCCGCGCACTCTATGCCAGCGGGAAATTCTAGAGCATTTTCCGACGAAGTGACTTCCCGGTTCGTCGAAGAAAATGCGACCAATCAGAGACAGAGAGCATTTTCCGACGAAGTGACTTCCCGGTTCGTCGAAGAAAATGCGACCAAGCAGAGACATGGAGCGCTGTTCCGGGTCCGTAGGATCGGAATGCGCTCTAGGGCTCACGTAACCCCCGCACCAAGTAGCGCACGGTTTTGGTGTCGTGGGTCTTGCCATTTGCGAGCGTTGCTGAACCGACAGCGGCGAAGCCGAGCGACGCGTGGAACGCGTCCGAGCCAGGGTTCGGCGGATCGCTGTTGACCTCGCACACAACGACCGCGTGGCCGGCTGTGAGGGCCGTGTCGAACAGACGATCATACAAGCGCCGAGCGAGGCCTTGTCCGCGCAACGCCTTCGCGACGATGATGCGATCGACGTAAACAAAACGTGGGTAGCGGGCCTTGAACCAAAGGAAGTTCGGGCTGTCATAGTGACTGTCCTGGTCGAAGGCGATCAGCAGGACGTTCGCTCCGGTGTCCGTCATTGCTAGGAACGCGCCGTCCAGCATCGCCGTGAGCCGCGTCGCGTCCAGTTCCGACGTCTCGACCTTGTGGGCGTTGTTCAGGCTCACAAGGCTGTCAAGATCGCGCAAGTGCCGTTCGGCAAGGTCCAGAAACATCCAGATCCCCTCATTCGGCGCGGGCTTCACTCAGCGCGGCCCTCATTCAGCACGAAACGGCTCTGTGCCCGTCGGCTCGCCCGCACGGTTGAGAGTGAGTTTTTCAACCTTGGCTTCGGCCTGTTTCAGCAGGCGGTCGCAGTGGTCGCGCAGGCTCTCGCCACGCTCGTAAATCGTGATGCTTTCCTCAAGTTCGACGTCGCCGCGTTCCAGGCGGCCAACGATGTGTTCGAGTTCCTTCAGCGCACGTTCAAACGCCATCTCTTTGATATCGGCGTGGCGTTGGGTGCGGGGCACGGTTGCTGCGGCGGTTGCGGTCATAGTCGCCTCGGGAAACGGAGATCGAAACGCGTATCTGAAAGGAGGACTGCTGCGCGATCACCCATCCATCAGCGCCTTGACGTGGACGGCTGTGGAGCGTGCAAGCGCCGTGAGATTGTACCCGCCTTCCAACATAGACACGAGCCGACCACCAGCCTGTTTGTCGGCGATATCAACGAGTTTCTGCGTGGCCCAGGCAAAATCCGCTTCCTTCAGGCGCAGGTTTGCCAGCGGGTCGTCCTCATGGGCATCGAAGCCTGCCGAAATAAAGACGATGTCGGGTCGAAACGCCATCAGCTCAGGCAACACGCGGGTCTCGAAGGCGTCGCGGAATTGCGCGCCTGAATCGCCCGGCCGCAGGGGCGCGTTGACGATGTTGCGGGCCGCGCCGGTCTCGTTGACGGCGCCAGTGCCTGGATAGAGCGGCATTTGATGGGTCGAGGCAAAAAACAAATCCTTGTCGCCCCAGAAAATGTCCTGCGTTCCGTTGCCGTGGTGCACGTCGAAATCTACCACGGCAATGCGCTCGCAACCGTATTTCTGGCGTGCATACAGGCCGGCAATGGCGATGTTGGAGAACAAGCAGAAGCCCATGGCGCGGT
>JANNXS010000336.1:0-2155 GCA_031409695.1 Hyphomicrobiaceae bacterium | reverse complement strand
GAGATCGAGCGCGTGTGCCTCGACAACGAATGGGTCATTGCGACCTGGTCGCCAATCCATCTGCGCGCCAAGCTCAAGGAGCTGTATTGGAAGGCCGACAAGACCGCCGTGAAAGCCGCCGATTTCTGGGAAGACACGCTTCGTTACCTCTACCTGCCACGCCTCAAAGGTCGCGACGCGCTCGCACAAGCTATCGTAAAAGGAGCCGGCACTCGCGACTTCTTCGGCACCGCCTACGGCGAGCGCGACGGAAAGTTCGACGGATTCAAGCTCGGGGACGCGAACGTTCAACTCGACGACACGCTGCTGCTCATAGAGCCGGAATCCGCAAAAGCCTACGAAGCGGCTCACCAGGCCGTCATTGCTCCAGTCATTCCTATTCCGACAACCGACAACCCACATCAAGAGGCACCAGGCAGGCCATCTACACAACCTCCCTTGGAGCCGACGCCAGCAACAGCACGTCCAAAATCGTTCCACGGGTCCGCCGCCGTAACGCCTGCCGCCGCGAAGATGCGCCTCGTCCAGATTGCCGACGAAGTCATTGCGGTGCTTGCCGCCGACCCCAATGCCGAAGTTAAAGTCCGCATCGAAATCGAAGCGACGTTCCCCAATAGGGCGCAGGACCATACCAAACGCGCAGTCTCCGAGAATGCGAAAACATTAGGCTTCGGCACTGCGGAGTGGGAGTAAGGGAATTTGCTCGTACTTTAGAGGAGCTGTCAATTCCAGCCAAAAACTGGACTCCGCTGCCACTTCGCGTGGCAAACGAACAATCACAATTCCGGAATGTGCATCCCGACGTCTTTCTCAGGTACGGCCGCCGTTCCGGTCTCAGCTGCTGATGATTGAGTGCGTGTCACCAGGGAGAACTGCGTAGCCACGAGCTCGTGCCGGTATTTTGTGGTTTCCGTTTTTGCGTCCTTCCACTCGCGAGTCCGCATGTAGCCGGAAAACTCCACGCGAGATCCCACCTCGGCACTGGAGGCGCGGATCGAGTCGGCCACAGCGTCGAAAGCAACGACGTCGTGCCATTCCGTTCGTTCCATAACGCCGGCAGACTCTATGTCACGAACGAAGCGATGTGTCGCCACTCCCAGAGAGACAACAGTACGTCCGTGCGGCGTTGCGCTGAATTTGATTCGTCCGATGTTTCCCCGGACAAGAAATGAATTGATGTCATCGCCAGAGGTATTGCTCATCTGTTAGCCCTCGCGTGCCGCCACCGCTACGTCTACCGCATCTAACAACTCCACTAGCAAGTCGTGGGCAGCGTCTAGTGGGTGGTCCAAATGGCGTGCCCGGTGGTCGACGATCTCACTCAGCGCCGCGCGTACGGCCTTGTGAAAGTCGTCCGTCACGCAGAGTGACAGCCAGGTGGCATTGTCTTCGTCAATGTCTCCTGTGTCCGTGGTTACCTCGCGCATTGATTGGTTTACTCCAAAATGTTTGAGGAGGGCGCCGGGCGCCTGCGCCCGGCGCCCCGATGGGCTCACAACGGCTGCGGTTTTTCGCTCGGTGGTTTCTACAACCGGCGTGGCAAGCGCTCCACGGTCGCGTCGTTCCTGTACGCCGTTGTGAACGTAGTGCGCCACGCCGAGACTGAGCAAGCCGAGCACGAAGACGCCTCGCAGTAGCCCACGAAGCGAGAACGCCAATAGAAAGAAAAGCATCCACATAACGGGTTCGGTACTGGCGAGTCGACGTTAGCCTAATTCGTCCAACCGCAGTTCGCCACGTCCTGGGCGGAGACGGTGTCAGGCGTGCGCCGCAGGGCATACGCCGTTCGCAGCACGGCGTTCAGCGCCAGCGGGTGGGTGGTGAGCGCCCGCCGCGTGTCCTCGAGCTGGCGCTCCGTTGCTGCGTCGCTGCAAGAACCATTGATGATTCGAATTTCCAGATCATCGTGTTTGCGCAGCAAGGCTACGATGTGGTCGATGTTGCTCATTTGTATCCTCGCTTCTTTGTGGAGGTCTTCGCTCGCTTTGAAACTCTGATCCGCGCCGTCACTCGTGTCGGCCGCACCCGCGCCTGTACGCGCCCGCGCCGGGCCGATCGCTTGACACCCGGTGCCGCTGCCCGCCGCCCTGCAGCCGCACGGCGGTTGTTCACGACCGCGCGCGTGATGAGCAATGTCAACTGATCATGCTGGGCC